>CAIUDS010000578.1 GCA_903897985.1 uncultured delta proteobacterium | reverse complement strand
TTCATCAGGTTGATGGCGGCGCCGATGCCGGCGCCGAGCATGGTTGCGGCCTCGGCAATCACTTCCTGCGCGGCCCGGTCGCCTTGAAGCGCCGCGCGCGCCACGCTCTCGCAGGTTATCGCAGCGCCCTTCCCGGCGCCGGTCTTCGCGCGCATCTTTTGTGCAATGGCCGGCCCGCACGCCTCGGCTTCCACACAGCCGGACTTGCCGCACACGCACAGCGCGCCGCCGGGGTGAACCACCATGTGCCCGATCTGGCCGGCCATGCCGTTCGCGCCGCCCACGATCTGGCCGTGCAGAATCCAGCCGCCGCCCACGCCCGTGCTCACCGTGACATAAAGCAAGCTCGCGCAGTCCTGACCCGCGCCATACGCATACTCGCCCAGCGCCCCGCAATGCGCGTCGTTGTCAATCGCCGCGGGGACCTTGAACTCGAGCCGAAGCTGCTCGCGCAAAGGCGTGTTTTCCCAGCCCGGGACATGGTGCGACAGTTTAACCACCCCCGCGGCCCCGTCCACCGCCCCGCCAAAGCTCGCGCCCACTCCGGCCAGTTTTCCGGTCACGCGCGCGAGCAATTTACGCGCCAGCTCGAGCATCGCGGCCTGGTCGTAACAGGCGTCCGCGTCCGCCGGCGAATAGATCGCCTCTTTGGCCAGCCATTCCCGCTCGCCCCGAACGGCAATCCCCACCGTGTGCTTGGTCCCGCCGTAGTCCAAAGCCAAAATCAACGACTCTTTTTTCATGGAACCTTTATATATTCCTTTCGATTTGCTCTTCCGCCTGTTTATTCTATGAGAATTAAGCGCTTTTGTCAAAGCCCGCGCCAACCCCCTTTGACAGATTTTATGATCTTGACTATGCTTCCCTTGGGCGCAGGCTGCGGCAACGCCCCAAAAAAATTCACGCAAGGGGAACCGAGATGACGGAACCAATCGAATCGCGAGAAGAACCCGAAGTTAAAATCAAGCCGCCGGACTCGGGCGCCGAGTTCAATGCGGTGGAGGATGTCATTTATCGCCGGCGCAGCGTGCGCTTCTTCAAGAACAAGCAGGTGCCGGAATACCTGGTCCGCCGTTTGCTCGAGACCGCAAGGTTTGCGCCGTCCTCCGGCAACGCCCAGCCCTGGAAATTCATCGTGATCCAGGACCGCAAGATGATCGAGGAAATGACCGCGGATGTGGTCGCCTTCTGCAAATTTTGCTGCCGGTTCATTGACTATGTGGACAGGTGGAACCCGCTCAAGGAAATGTATGCCAAGCTGATGCAGCGGCTCTTGAACAACCTGCTCCACCCCATCCCCTTCGCGGCCCTCAAGCTGATCGCCGAGCAAAAACTGGGCCTGTGGCATGGCGCCCAAACCGTCATCATCATGCTCACCGACTCGCGCGGCCCGGGCGACCCCGCGGTGGATGTGGGCATTGCCGGCGAGAACCTGGTGCTGGCCGCGCACAGCTACGGCCTGGGGACCTGCTGGGTCAGCTTCTGCACGCCGCTCAAGATGATGCCCAAATGGAGGAAACGGCTGGGCATCAGGTATCCATACAAGATGGTGACCTCCGTCGCCCTGGGATACCCGCGCGGAAACCCCGACGGTTATGTCCCGCGCGAAACCACGGCTATTGACTGGTTTTCGGAGGACAGGACTTTTAAAGTGGTCTATTGAGAGGAGCCAAAATGCCGGAATCCATGAAGTTAAGGGACCGCATAACCATCGAGAGCTTCCGCCGGATTGACCGCGATGTCATCCTCGGCGCCATTGAAATTGACCAGGACAAATGCACCGGCTGTGGCTTGTGCGTGAGGGCCTGCGCCGCGGGAAGCATCGAACTGAAGGACAAGAAGGCGCGGATGCGGACGGTTTTTCCGATCTGCCATGCCTGCGCCGACTGCGTGGCCATCTGCAGCCGCAAAGCCATCCGCATGACCCGGTTCCTCGAATTCAAAAAATATTTCCGATACCTCGACCGCGGCCAACCCGAGTTGCCTCGAAAGTTCTAGCCCATTCATTGCCGCGCTCAGCCTTGCCCGTCCGGATGGTTCTATTTTCCCGGCGCCGCGCTATTTGGCAATCGAGAAGGTCTTGGGAACAAAAAGGGAGTCATTGCCGCCGTCGTAGCTGCAACTTCCGCTGAAGGTGTTCCCGGAAATGGCGCTGGACATCTTGAGTTCGGCATTAGCCTCACTATAGATGAAGATTACCGCGCGCCCGCCGTCGGCGTCACTGACGGAATTTCCGCCCGCAAAAGTTCCCCAGCCGGTGCAGGCGGTGACGGCGCCGGCGCTGTCGAGGGTGACGGAAAGGGCATGGTCTTGCCCTTTGCTATCATGGATGGTGCCGGTCCAGGCGCCCTGCAGCGGCGAGGTCGCGGGCTGCAAAACCATCTTGCCGTATGCGCCTCTATTCTTGCCCTCCACGGTAAGATCAAGCTTGCAGGTGCCGCTGTCGTTGGTGTCACTCAATTGCCCGTTGACTTCGAGCACCATCGGAGGATCGGGATCAAGCGTATCATGGCTGAGCAGGATGGCCTGCACCGTGAACTGTCCGGTGTTGCAGACCAAAGCGGTCCCGGCCGCGGGATGCAGAACCGAAAACAGGCCGATCGTATCCACCAGGTTATTGCCGCTGTCGAACTGCATTCCAATGTTATCCTTGGCGCTCATTTGGTTGGGGTCCAGCAGCCATTTCCCGGTCAGCGAGTAAGTTCCGGCATCGTGGGCGGTGTTCACGGTCCAGGTATCCTTGGCGTAGGAACTGTCCCAAACGCCGGTGGCGAGGTCTCGGGCTTTGACCTTGAAGGTATGCGGGCCGTCGGGAAGGGAGCTGTAAATTTTGGGTGATTTGCAGGAACTCCAGCCCTCGGAGTCCCGGTTGCATTTGAAACTGCAACTCGCTTGATTGCACTTGAATTTGAAATTGGCGGTGGTGGAATCGGTGCAGCTGGGCGGAGTGGCTTTGAGCAGGGTGTTCACGGCGGTGGCATAACTGGCCTGACTCTCGAAAGCGGAGTTCGCGGCGAGGCCATTGGAAGAAATCTTATCCGAGCCGTTCCCGCACGCGGCCAGGATCAGGGCCAGAGAAAAAATCAAGGCGCAGCCAAGTTTTTTTTCGCTTTCTTTCATTTTATCCTCCTCCTTGAATAGTTTGTGGAATTATGGATTTTTAACTCATTGCGACCATTTGAGAGCCCCGGTCGCAAAATCCTGATCGCTGAGCGAAACCGCATAATCGTCTTTAATGGCCTGGCTGGTGATCTGGCAGAGAATCAAGTCGTCGCCTTTCAGAGCCGAAATTACCAGGGCTGGGCGCTTTTTGGCCTGAGTCAGGTCCGAGAAGGGGAACGGCACGACCACCACTTCCCCTTTCACAAACCTTTCCATGCCTCGTCTTCTTCGGGCCGGAGCCAATCCTTTTTCAGGGAGGATTCGCTGGCAATGGTGAGTTCCAAGGTTTCCCGCGAGATTTTGTTTTTGAGGAACCTGACATAATCCAGGACTTCCTCCAGAAGCGGCTCCGGGATTTGTCCAATTTCCGCAATCAACATTTCTTTTTTGGTCATGGCAGACCTCGCTTATCAATAAGCTAGCATTTCAGGAAAGTTTTGGCAATTCCGATCATAAGCGCTCCTCGATGATCGAATTAGACTCTTCCGATGGCCCAGAACACGGGCATGTAGATAAGGAGCTTGTTTTGGGAGAGGGACTCTCTGAGCGCAGAGAGGGCAGGGGAAAGTTGCGGCTCGGGCAGGCGGTCTTTGAGCATGAGCTCGAGCCATTCAATTTCGTTTTGCAGAGTCGCCTTCTCAACGCTCGCATCCCAAACTCCGGGATAGACGCCGATGGTCGCGGAAAATCCGGCTTCCGGAAAAAGGCTCCCAAGTTTTCTCCCGATCATGGGGTCGGCGCCCTCCGCAACCAGCGCCTCAATCAACTCCTCTTTCAACTCCGCTTCCCTTGGATACACAATCCTGCCACCATAGTCCGGCTCGCAGGCCAAAAGCAAAGTCCCGTCCGGCTTCAGAACCCGGTGAAATTCCTTGAGCGCCTTTTGCGGATGCTCCAGCCAGAGCATCACCCAATGCGCGGTGACCAGGTCAAAGGATTTTTTCTCAAAGGGGAGCGAATGGGCATCCGCAATCTGGAACTCGACGCGGCCGGGGGCCTCTTTGGCGATTTGGACCATTTGCGGATCTATGTCCACGCCCATGACCCTGCCCCGGCAGATCTCGGCCATTTCGCGCGTGATCAAACCGTCGCCGCAGCCGACCTCGAGCACAGATTCCCGCGAAGCCAGCCGGACCCGGCGGTAGAGTTCGCGGCGCATGGGCCTCGACCATTCGGCCTGGTGCCGGTGCAGACGGACCCGGTCGGATAAATTCATAATTCAGTTTTACCGCAAAGGCGCAAAGGGACACGCCGTGTCCCACGCAAAGCCTTATTTTTCATGGCTCCAACCGGGAAACAAAATATTTTCATGGCAAAGCAACCCCAAAAATTGTTGAAAATAAAATTGCAATTTCTTTGCGTCCTTTGCGCCTTTGCGGTAAAAAAACTAAAAATTTGACAATGAATCCGTGCACAGGGCTTTGCCGTCTTTTTCCAGCGGGCATCCGCCGCCGCAGATTTTGAGCTCGTCGCACTCGCGGCATTCCTTATCCACCCACTCGCGCTCGCGCAATTTTTTGAGCAGGGGATGGCCCCAGATTTTTTCCCAGTCGTCCTGCAAAATGTTCCCGACCGGCTCGAAATAACTCTGGCACGGGAGCACCGACCCGTCCGGCTCGATGCACATATTATATTGTCCCGCGGTGCAGCGTTTCATGCCCAGGCCCATTTCGACCGGGTCCAAGTCGCAGTAGCGCGTCGGGGTGTACCAGATGAAATTCATGCCCAGTTCATGCGCCGCATCGCTCACCTCGCCCAGCTTGCTTTGCAATTCCTCCGGCCCGAGCGCGTCCCCGCCGGCCTCGCTCCGGCCCGCGTAAATGATCCCGTTCATGGCAAAGCGGTGGATGCCGAGGCCGTGGATGAACTTGATGGTCTCCCGAAGGGAGCCCATATTTCGGTGCGTAATCGTGGTGTTAGTGACAGTGTAAAGACCCGTGGCCACGCAGTTCTTGATCCCGGCCATAGTGCGCTCGAAGCCCTCTGCCTTGACCATCTCGTTATGGACCGCCGGGTCATGCGACTCGATCGTGATCTGGCAATGGTCCAGCCCGGACTCGATCAATTTTTTCAAGTAGCCCATGTCCGCAAGCCGGCAGCCGTTGGTGAGCAGGCCGGTGACCAGTCCCAAATCCTCGGCATAGGCGATCAAGTCCGGCAGGTCCTCCCGCAGGGTCGCCTCGCCGCCGGTGAAACAGAGATGCGGGATGCCGATTTCGAAAAGTTTCGAGATCACCTTTTTCCAGTCCTCGGTCCCCATCTCCACGGTCTCCCGCGGCCCGCCCGCGTAGCAATGGCCGCAGTTCAAATCGCAGCGGTGAGTAAGGGCCAGGTCCATCCGATAGACCGCGGAACTGGGCATGCTGAACGGCTCGATCCGTCCGAAATCCAGCGTGCTCACCGGACAGACCTCGTGCGAACTCACCAGGCAGTCAATCTTTTCCTTCAAAGTCCGGAAATCCGCGGCCGCGGTTTTTTTATCCACCCGGTAGCGCGCGGCGATTTTTTTCGCCGCCGCGTCCTCGCCATGCCCGTCCATCATCAGCTTCACGAACTCGGTCCCGGTCTGGTTCAAATGGATGACCTTGGCCGCGTTCACGACCAGGATGCCGGTCCCGTCATGCTCGATGCGCAAATGCATCCGGTAGTTCTGGCCATCCGGGAGTTGGCCGCGGAAGGTGTGGAACCCCTTTTCCAGCGGCTTCTTCATCTTGATCCGGTCGGCGAGCTTTCCCAACATGCCCATGATTACCGGCCTCCCCCGGCGCAGGCGCAGGCGCATCCCGCGCAGGCGCACGCGCACCCGCCCCCGCCGCCATGTCCGCCCGAGGTCTGCAGGGCCTTGGGGTTGGTCGCTTTGGTGACGCCCATGGTGAAACTCTCCAGCTTCGAGATGGCGCGGTTGGACACATTTTCGATGCGCGAGACCACCTGGTTGGCGAACTCGACTCCCGAGACCGGGCCGGTCCGCACCGGGGCCGCTCCGGCGCCGGCCGGGGAATGATACCCGGAATAGAACCAGACCGGCATGATCACCGAGCGGTCGCCGATGCTGTCCTTCAACCGGCCGTCCAGGTTCTTGTCGAGCATGAGCCAGGGAAAACTCTGGTCAATATTTTTGCTCAGCTCCGCGCTGTTCGCCGAGTCCTGCGCCTGCTGCCAGGCCTGCTCCATGATCGCCTGGTAATGCGCCCGGGTTTTGGCGAGATTGAAGCCCTTCATTTTCGCGTTCACGCCGTTGACCATCTTGACGAAATATTTTTCGAAGTCCTCCTTCACGATGGTCCCGTCCATCTGGATGAGCTCGAGCAGGCTCTTCTCGTAATCGCGCAAATCCGGCGCGTTCCGGTCGAGGATTTTGAGGACCAGGTGGTCGGAGGGCAGGAGCGCCACCGCGCCCTTTTTCGAGAGGCTGAAGATCAGCATGGCCGCAACCTTGTTGAGCGGCATCTCGAGGAGCAGCGCGGCCTCGGGAGCGGTGAGTCCGACCTTGATCTCCGCGCCTTCCACCGCGGCCGCGGGCGGGAAGTATTTCATCTTCGCGCGCCGGCCCTGGATTATGCCGATGACCATGAAAAAAGCGACCATGCCGATGATGAACAAAGGCGCCAGGCAGGGGGACCCGCTCCCGGATTTGCCGCCGGTGGTTTGGGTGTAGGCGCTTTGCGGGACCGGCTCGAACACCTGATTGACCAGGGTTTTGGGGAAACTCACCCCGAACTTATATTGAGTTGAAGGCGAGGCCTGATCCATTTTCCAGGTATAGACCAGCCGGCCGTCCGCGTCCTGCGACTGCTCGGTAATCTCCGAGTAATGCCATTTCACTTCCTGGTCATGCGCGCCCGGAGGGAAATGGAAAGACACGCGCAACTGGGTGGTCCCGCTGGTGTATTGGCTTCCATAATAGGTCGGATAAAATTCGACGCTGGCCAGGTTCGTATCTTCGCTGTCCGGGAAAACCATGTGCGGGTTGGTCGCAGTAACCTCCAGGGTCCCATGCTGGCCGGGCATGAGTTGATGCTCGCCCAAATGAACCTCGACCCCCACGGGAATGTAGCTGGACTTGCGGATGTCGGAAAGCGGGAGGCCGTTGAGCCTGGCGCGGACCGAGCCGAGGTCATAATAATTATTCGGGAATCCCACATCCACGATGTCAATGGGATGCGCGCCCGGCGAGCAGGTGAAGGCCAGTTCATACTTTATATCAACGCCGCCGTCCTGACGGATCATGATGTCCGAAAAATTCCGGTCCACCGAAAATTTGTAGTCAGCCGCAAACGCCGGCCCGGCGAGCGCCAGCCAAAGCAATAGCGCGACAAAAATCCGTCTTACCATTTCGGCTGCTCCGTGATCTGGTATTCGTTTTTGCAGTATTTGCATTTCACAAAGGTCGCGCCCTCGACCACTTTCACCGATTCCTGGTCCAGGGTCGCTCCGCAGTTCCTGCACTTGAGCTCGTTCACCTTGATGTCGCCGGACAGGTCAATCTTCTGGGTGAGTTCGATCTTCTTGACCACCTCCGGCCGCTTGAGCGCCAACAGCCAGACCACGCCCGCGCCCATGCCTATCGCGATGAGTCCGATCAGGATTCGCGGACCGGTGTTTTGGCTGGCCGCGGCGACGAGGAACAGGAGCCCCAGGCCGATCAGGACGGTGGCAATTATTCCGCCGACTACTCTTGCCATGGCCTGGATTCTATTACAAACCGCGGTTCGAGACAATCGGGCGGAGTGGATCCCGTGCCTGCAAGTTACTCCTGGCAGGCG
>CAIUDS010000577.1 GCA_903897985.1 uncultured delta proteobacterium | reverse complement strand
GTAGAAATTATAATCGCAGTAGAGCGGCATGATCTCGCGGTCAAAGGAGTTGTCCACCAGCACTTCGATCAGGTTCTTGCCGGGCTTGACCAGGCCGGTGATCTCGAAGGCGAACGCGGTGTAACCGCCCCGGTGCGAGCCGGCCTCCTGCCCGTTGACCCGCACCCGGCACTTGATGTTCACGCCCTCGAAGCGGAGGAAATAGCGGCGGTCGGGCTTTACCTCGAGTTCGAGCTCCTTTTGATAGAGGCCCTGGCCCATGCGATATTTATTGTCGCCATCCAAGGTGTCCTGCGTGTTCCACGAATGTGGCAGGTTCACTTCCTGCCAGGCGCCGATTTGGCCATTGTCCACCAGCGCGAACTTCCAGCCCGGATTGATGTTCAAGACCTGGCGGCCGGAGCCCGCGGTTTCCGCCGGCTCCGGGCCTATGAACACCAAGACCGCTCCCAGCGCCATAAGGACCATCGCCTTCAGACCTTTGTTCATCAGTTCCTCCCCTGAAAAGTTGGGCTGCAATTAAAATTTTCGCATAGGCCGGTCCCGGGATCAACTGCGGCAACGCGGGCCTGATTCAAAAATTGACTTGCCCCGGCCTTAAAGTAAAATTGAAACGGGGCGGGGAAAGACTTTTTCCTCGAGCGGGATTTTTATCTGGGGAATCATGGCCAAGCGCAAAGCAAAAAAAGAAACTCATAAGAAAGACTTTTCCGGGAGCCGTGTCGAGCCCAAGCCGTCCCTGAACAAGAACCCGCAACCGGAACCGGACAGGTCCGGTGATCAATTCCGCAAAGGGGGCTGGGTGGGATGGGCGTGTTTGGCTGGCGTGATTATGGCGGCGTTTCTCGGCAACTTCCACACCCTGACCGACACGGATATTTTCTGGCACCTCAAGACCGGGCAGATCATCTGGCAGACGCATCAGGTCCCGCATCAGGACCTGTTTTCCTTTACCGTGGCCGGCAAGGAATGGATAGACGCCCAATGGCTGTTCCAGGCCATGATCTACGCGCTCTATCGCGTTTCCGGCTATGCCGGCATGATCCTGCTGGGCGCGGTCCTGACCGGCCTGATCTGGGCTTTGATGCTCGGGCCGGCTTTCTCTCCCCGAAAATATTTTTGGGTCATCCTGCTCGCGCTCGTCGCCCTCATCACCGCCTCGGTCCGGATGAAACTCCGGCCGGAAATCTTCAGTTATTTTTTCATGACCGCCGAGATTCTGCTCATCAACCGCTACCAGCGCGGGAAAAAATCCGCGCTTTATCCTTTGCCGCTCCTGCTCTTGCTCTGGGTGAACAGCGAGGGTTTGTGGCCGATTTATTTCTTGATTTTGGGCGCTTTCCTGCTCGAAGAAATCTTTTTCCTGCCGCAATTGAAATTCGGCCGCTATGTCCAGCGCGGGTTCCCGGTCCCGGCAAAATCAGCCGCGGTCGGCCTGCTGATTTGTCTGATTTTGTCTCTGCCGCTCGCCCTGCTCAATCCCAACGGGTTCAAGGGCGCGCTCTTTCCCTGGACCCTGTTGAAGGAAGTCTCGCTCCCGGGCAATCTGACGGGAAACTGGATTGATGAATTCCGCAGCCCCTTTGCCATGCTCACCCGCTTTTCCTTGACCGCATATGTCATCCTGATCGCGGGCTCCGCCCTGGTCTTCGGCCTTCTGCTCTTCAAGCGAATTTTTTATCCCGCGGCTTTCCTGCTCGAGGCGGCGTTCCTGGGACTCTCCCTGAGCGCGGTCCGGAATGTGGCGCCTTTCGCCATTTTGACCGGGGCGCTGCTGGGGAGGATCTTGAAGGAGAGTCCATACGAGACGATTTTCCCATGGCCGAAAATTCGGGACCGGCTGTTCAGGCTCCGCCCTCCGGCCGTGGGCCTGGTGCTGGCCACGATGATCTTGCTGAGCGCGGACATGGTCACCAGCCGTTATTATGCTCTGATCGGGCAAACTTACCGGTTCGGGATCGGGGCGCTGGAAACCGACTATCCGATCCGGGCCGCGGAGACTTTGAAGGCGGTTTGCGCGGCCTCGGGCGAAAAGGTCCATTTGAAGATTTTCGCTGATCTGTTCAATGCCGGCTACCTGATTTGGGCGGGCTACCCGGAGTGGAAGGTATATTTTGATCCGCGGCTGGAGGTCTATGGGGAGGAGATGCTGAAAACTCAGGTCCAAGCCATAACCGACTGGCCGAGCTTTAAGGCGGAAGACCGGAAATATGATTTCAGCGCGGTGGTGATCGTGCCGGGCTCGACGCTGAAGAATTTGATTGTGAGCCTGGGCCGGGATCCGGACTGGAGCCTGGTTCATCTGGACGGGATGAGCGTGGTCTTTGTCAAGAACCAGGCCGCACTCGAGCCGGGCATCCGCGCATACGGGATAGATTTTGAAAAAGGTTTTGCGAGCATCCCGCCCCGGGGTTTGAACGGGAGATGGCTGGCGGGCGAGAAATTGAGGGTTGGGGCCACGATCATGTATCTGGGCCACCCGGGGCCGGCCTTGTCCGAATTGGAGCAGGGCTTAAGCCTGGCGCCGGAGGATTTTGGCTTGAATTATTACACCGGCCTGGCGCTTAACTCTTTGCAGCGTTATCCGGAGGCCTTGCCCCACCTGGAAAAAGCCGCGCGGCTGGAGCCGGAGGACATCCCGAACTTAAACGAGCAGGCCTGGGCCTATTTCTCGACCGGCCGGACGGGGGAAGCCATTGAAATTTACCGGCGGATCCTGGCCAAGCATCCGCGGGAAATCACCACCTGCATGAACCTGGCCCTGGTGTATGAGTTGAGCAAGAGCGAGCTGGCTTATCCGCAATGGCAAACTTGCGGGGAGCTCACCAAGTCCGATCCCTATGCTTATGAGCAGTTTTACCCGGAGATCGAACAGGCGCTTTCGAGGCTAAAGCGATGAGCAACATGGTTTCGCGCCGCGATCAATGGCTCGCCCGGGCAGGCCTCGCCGGGATCGTGATCCTGGCCGCGCTCATGAATGTCCACACCCTGACGGACGTGGACATTTTCTGGCAGCTCAAGACCGGGCAGATCATCTGGGAAACCCATCGGGTCCCGCATACCGACCTGTTCTCCTTTACCCGGGCCGGGCAGGAATGGATTGACGCGCAATGGCTTTTCCAGGTTATTATTTACGGGCTTTATCGGGTTTGGGGCTATGCCGGCATGATTTTATTCGGCGCCTTTATCTCCGGCCTGACCTGGGTCATCATCCTCAAGCCTTCCTTCCATCCCCGCAAATATTTGCCTTTGCTCGCGCTCGCCCTGCTTTCCCTGCAAACCGCGTCTCCCCGGCTGAAGCTCCGGCCGGAATTGCTCACCTTTTTCTATCTCGCGCTGGAACTGTTCCTGATCCATCAATACCGGCGCGGCAAAAAAACCGCGCTCTATTTCCTCCCAGCCCTGCTCCTGCTCTGGGTGAACAGCGAAGGCTTGTGGCCGATTTATTTTGT
>CAIUDS010000576.1 GCA_903897985.1 uncultured delta proteobacterium | reverse complement strand
GGAGGTCTTGTCCGGAAAGTTCCTGTCCGCAGTCGAATTCGATTTCCCGCCCGCGCTTTTTCAAGGCGGCCCCGAAGAATCTGAGCATGTTTTCGGTATGGTCGCGGCTCGGGGAGGGCTCGGTGATTTTGGTCCTGCCGCTGGCGAACAGGGAGGCGAGCAGGATTGCGCTTTTAACTTGGGCGCTCGCGACCGGGAGCGAGTAGTCAATGCCCTTCAGGTTTCCGCCCTTGATCGAGAGCGGGGCCAGGCCGTTTTTGCGGCTCGAGATTTGCGCGCCCATCATGGTGAGCGGCTCGATGATGCGCTTCATGGGGCGCTTGCGCAGGGTCTCGTCGCCGGTGAGCGTGGATTCGAAAGGCTGGCCGGCGAGCACGCCCGAGATCAGGCGCAGGCCGGTCCCGGAATTGCCCAGGTCAATTACCTGCTTCGGGGCCTGAAGCCCGTTTTTGCCCGCGCCTTTGATCACGAGTTCGTCCCCCGCGGACAGCTCGACTCCCAGTTCCGAGAAAGCCGCGAGGCTGCGCTTGACATCGTCGGCCTGGAGCCAGCCCCGGGCGCGGGTGGTCCCCTGCGCGATGGCGCCCAGGATCACCGCCCGGTGGGAGATGGACTTGTCGCCCGGGATGCTAAGCTCGCCGTTCAGTTTGCCTTTGTTCTCGATGGTCCAATCGGCCATTTTAGTCCCCGATTTTTTCCCTCACCTTTTTGCATTGCTCGAAAAATTTCAAGAGCTGTCCGGCCCGGTCCTGTTCGATCCATGATTTGATTCGGGACATTTGCTTTTCGTATGCGCGGATGGCGCGGAGGAGTTCCGGCTTGTTCTCGAGGCAAATGTCGCGCCACATTTCCGGAGAGCTGGCCGCGATCCGGGTGAAGTCCTTGAACCCGCCGGCGCTGAAGCGGAGCATGGCGGTTTTTTTGTCGAGCTCGAGCAGCGCGCCGACCAGGCTGTAGGCGACCACATGGGGCAGATGGCTCACGCCGGCGAGGATGCGGTCGTGGACCTCCGGTTTCATCGTGACGATTTTGGCCCCGAGTTTTTCCCAGAGCCGCCTGACCCGCCGGACACCCTTTGCGCTCGAGCGTTTCGAAGGCGTGATGATGACCCAGCGGTTTTGGAAAAGCTCCGGGTCGGAAAATTTCGCGCCGCTTTTCTCGCGGCCGGCAATGGGATGGGCCGGGATGAAATCGGCGGTTTGAGGCAGGAGCGGCTCGAGCATTTTGATCATTCCGGCTTTGGCGCTGCCGACATCGGTGATGATGGCGCCGGGCATGAACGAGCCGGCCGCGGCTTTGACCACTCGGGCCATGGCCTTGATGGGCACGGCCAGGACCACGAGGTCCGCGCCTTTGACGCCTTGCGCGGGGTCATGGGTGTAGCCGGTGAGGGCGCCGATCCTGCGGGCGTCTTTTAGGTTCTGCAGTTTCCTGCCCACGCCGATGATCTCGCCGGCCAGCTTCAATTGCCGCATCTTGAGCGCGAGCGACCCTCCGATCAGGCCGACGCCGATCACGGCCACGCGGTGGAATTTATCCGCCAAATTCCTTCGCGACCTCCTCCAGGGTTTTGATGAACCGCTTGTTTTCCGCGGGCGTCCCGATGGTCACACGGAGCCAGTCCGGGATGCCGTAACTGCCGCCCATGGGCCGGAGGATGACCCCTGAGAGCAGCATCTGCTGGTAGAATTTTTTCGCGTCAAAGGGCGCGCGGAACAAAATGAAATTGGTCACCGACGGGACGAACTCGACCCCGAGCCGTCGGAATTCCTTTTCCAAATATTTCATGCCCGCGGCGTTGTTCTTC
>CAIUDS010000575.1 GCA_903897985.1 uncultured delta proteobacterium | reverse complement strand
TTGCCTTACTTTAACTCTCACGTCTATATCTTTATCATTCATCATCTCAGGTAAATACTTAGGGTCAATACGTTGTGCTACATTATATCTAACGCGTTCATCCTCATCCTTCATCATCTCAGGCCTCGGTCTCCGACTGTTCCAGCGCGAAAGCAAATTTTCCCTCGCCCGAATCATCCTCCCCAACCGTGAAGATTACCAGCTGATCAAATCCAAGATCATCTCCTGGATCACTTCGCGCGCCTGACCGCGGCCGCGGCTTGACAACCCGGCGCCGTTACCGTCTCTTGCTGATAAAGCGCCGGCGCTCAATCCGTAACCGGTCATTTTAAATCGCCAAGAGCGGCACTTGACTCCCAACCTAAAAATGGCAATCTAGGCGGGAGGATAGAAGCATGGAAGTCAAGGCGGCAATCAGGGGACGGCGGAGCATCCGGGATTTCAGGCCGGAGCCGGTCCCGCGGGAATTGTTGGAAACGATTCTTCAGGCCGCGATCCATGCGCCTTCCAATTCCAACCGCCAGCCCTGGGAGTATCTGGTCATCACCGGGGCCCGGCTCGAGGAGTTGAAGAGCGCCTTGGCCCAGGCGATGAAGCAAGGCGTCAGCCCGGGCCGGGAGCTCAAGACCTGGGACGAGGCCTGGCCGATGCCGGCGGAGGGCAACCGGAGAGCCGGCGAGCTCATGGCCGGCCTGGTGGAATCCGCGGGCAAGGCCGGGATCAAACCGGCCGAGTTCGTCTCGGGCAATTTCCGCTTTTTCAACGCGCCCTGCGTGATCCTGGTCTTGATGGACAAGGGTTATGGCTATGGCGCCCTGGTGAGCGTGGGCGCGGGGATTGAAAATTTGCTGCTTTGCGCTTATGATCTTGGACTGGGAAGCTGCTGGATGATGATGCCGCTTCAATACGGCGAAGTCTTCCGCCGGCGGTTCGGGGCTCCGGAAAGCAGCTATTTGGTCAGCGTCATCGCGCTGGGGTATCCAACCGACTCGGAGATCAACCGGTTCAAGAGCAGTCGAGATTCTCTGGAAAAAGTGGCAAAATATTATCCTTAAAGGAGGAACTGAAATGTCGGAGAAAATGTTAGGCGTGACCCTGCATGCGAAGTGGGACCCGAGGAAAGACTATCGGCCCCACCCGAGGGATATCGCGAAGAAGCAGACCTATCTGGGGAGCAAGGTCTGGCGGCATCCGGAGCTCAAGATCGAGGAACACCCGATCCCGAAACTTCGGCCCAACGAGGTCTTGATGGAAGTGAAAGCCTGCGGCATCTGCGGGAGCGATGTGCACATGGCGCAGGCGGACAAGCAGGGCTACATTTTCTATCCGGGTCTGACCGGGTTCCCCTGCATCCTGGGCCACGAGACCGCGGGCGTGATCGTGGACTCGGGCGCCGAGGCTTTTGACAAGGTTACCGGCAAGCGCTTCCAGGGCGGCGAGGCGGTGTGCACGGAGGAGATGGTATGGTGCGGGATGTGCCGGCCGTGCGCGGACGGGCAACCCAACCATTGCGAGAAGCTGGACGAGATCGGGTTCAATGTCAACGGCGCGTTCACCAAGTATGTGGCGCTGCCGAGCCGGCTGATGTGGAGCATCGAGGCATTCAAGGAAAGATACGCCAAGGAGGATGTGTTCGTGGCCGGGGCCTTGGTCGAGCCTTGCAGCGTGGCCTATAACGCGGTGATCGAGCGCGGCGGCGGGATCAAGCCCGGGGACAATGTGATCATCCTGGGCGCCGGCCCCATCGGCGTGGCCGCCTGCGCGATCCTGAAACGGGCCGGCGCGGTCCGCGTGATCGTCTCCGAGCCGGAGCCGGCGCGCGCCAAGCTGGCCAAGAAGATGGGCGCGGACCATGTGATCAACCCGTTGAAGGAAGATTTTGCCGAGGCCGCGCTCGAGTTGACCCACGGCATGGGCGCGGCGCTGATCCTCGAAGCCACCGGCCTGCCGGAAGTGGTCTGGTCGGGCCTCGAGCGGATCATCTGGGAAGGCCGCACCCTCTTGACCACCGTGGTGATCGTGGCCAGAGCGGACGCCAAGGTCCCGCTCACCGGCGAAGTCTATCAGGTTCGCAAGGCGCGGGTGGTCGGGGCCCAGGGACATTCCGGACACGGGACTTTCCCCCATGTGATCGAGCTGATCGCGGCCGGCATGGATGTAACCCAGATGGTCACCAAGCGCATCAATTTAAAGCAGGTGCCGGAAAACATCATCAAGCTGCAGACCGACCGCGAGAATTGCAAAATCACCTGTTTGATGTGATATTGGAGGGAGCAAAAAGCGCGAAACTTGCCTGAAGGAGGGCTGAAGATGAAGAAGGGGTTCGCATGGGGCTTGGGAATTCTGCTGACGGTGATTCTCTCCGGCTGCAGCACCTCGAGCATGGAGTGCAAGGACCTGGAGGGCTATTATAAGGTGCATAAAGACATCACCGGCGTCTCCTGCCAGGAAGGCGGGACGCCGATCAAGATCGAGAATGCCGAGAAAGTGATGCCCGACGATACCGAACTCCAGATCAGCCAGGGGTCCTGCAACATCTTCGGCAACGAGAACCTCTTCTTCCATAATATCTTTCTCCCTTATTTCGGAGACATAGCTCATGACGATAATTTGAGCCTTAAGCTGGACAACCCCAACAAGGTGAACATTCCCCTGCGCCTGCGCATCTCGGGAAACCGGCTCGAATGCAATTACAACGGCGAGGTCAAATGGGACGGCGATGCCGAGAGCGAGTCCCGCATCAAAGGCGACATTAGCTATGACCTGACGCTGCGCGCGGACGAGCGCAACGATAATTGCCCGGATAGCTGCCAGGTCCAAGCTAATTTCCATGGGGAAAAGCGATAGCTTTTTTTCACCCGCGGACCGCGGAAGCGCGGACAAGAGAAGTCCAGAAAATTGGTGGGAACCATGAATAAGGCAATGCCTTTAGCCGGAATGATCATCTTGCTCGCGTGCTGCCTGCCCGCCTGCGGCAGCTACAACCAGAACCAATGCGAGGATATCGGCGGGGAATATGCCGTGGCCAAGACCGTCAATTCGGTCGCATGCAAGATGAGCGGAAAGGGAATCAAGGTCCAAAACCGGTCCGGAGTTTTGCCGACCCGGAGCATCCTGTCCATCAGCCAGGGCAGTTGCGGCTTGACCGCGTTTGAAGACATCGGCTCCGGCTTGCGCATCCCCTACTACGGGACCATGGATAATGATAAATTCACGCTCCAGATCCAGAACCCCAGCGAACTCGCCATCCCGCTTGAGCTCAAGATCGCCGGCGTGAAACACAAATGCAGTTTCAACGGATCCATTGTGTGGGACGGCTCCCAATCCGGGGACGGGCTCGAGGGCGGGATCACTTACGACCTCGACAAGCGTTCCGATTAAACCGATGCGGCCTGTCCGAATTCCTGCGCGCTGGACATGAATTTTAACACAACCCAATAAATATGGGCCGAGCCGGATGCGAATTCGGAAAGCCAAACGGGGAGACCTGGACCGCATCCAGGAATTGTGGTGGGAATTGATTGCATCGCACATCGGCTTTGATCCGCCCTTTTACGCCAAGAAGCCCGAGAAGGAATGCTTGAAAACGGCGCGACGGTGGCACACTTCCGCCCTGAAAAAGCCGGACTCTTTTATCCTGGTTGCGGAAGACCGCCATCAAATCATCGGCTATCTCCTGGGGGCGGTTTGCAAAAGACCTCCTATCTATCTCGATGCCCGGCAGGGAATGATCTATTCTCTGGTGGTCACCGAGGATCATCGCAACCGGGGCGTGGCGAAAAAACTTTTAAAAGCGGCTTTTTCGGAATTCCGCAAACTGAAGATAAAACTGGTGGCTTTGAATGTGGACCCCAAGAACCGGCCTGGCCGGAAATTATACGCGGGACGGGGGTTCCGCGACCGCCATGTGCTGGTGGTAAAAAACTTATGAAGGAGCGAAAAAATTAAAGCGGTTAAGCTTGCAGCCGCATCCGTGCGGATTCGGAAAGCAGTCCGAAAAGACTTGCCCATGATCGTTGAACTTTGGCGGGAAATGGATTCGTCCCATCTCCGTCACGACCCCGGCTTCTATGCCCGCAAGCCTCGGGAAGTCTGCATGAAAATGGCGCGCAAATATCCCCGGTCCTTCCTGACCGAGGCCGGGAAATTCCTGCTGGTGGCCGAGCAGCGCGGAGAGATCATCGGATATCTGGCGGCCAAGATCGTGCCGCTGCCGCCGGTGGCCAAGGTCAAGCAGGCCGGGCTGGTGGACGCCGTCTGCGTTCGCCGGGACCGCCGCCGGATGGGCGCGGGAAAACAGTTGCTCCGGGCGGCGTTGGCGGAATTCCGGAAACGGAAAATCCGTCGGGTGCGGTTGCTGGTGGAATTGGAAAACAGTCCGGCCCGGGAGCTATATCAAACTTTGGGCTTCCGCGACCGGCAGGCGCTGATGACCAAAACCTTGCAAAGGGCAGCGCCGTCAAAGTTGTGATCTATCCGGAAAACTGACTTTTTCCAAAAAATTCCGTCAAAAAATCCCCCGGGCCCCGGCTATAGGTCAGAGGAAAAAAAGGGATTGGTCTATGGTTTGCTTTGGTGTTACAATTAGTTTGATGATTTTGCATTAATTTCAGTCAGCAAAGGGGGCGATTAAAAAATGGACAAGCGGGTCAAGGGAAGCGTCCTGATAGATTTCATCAAGACCATCAAGGCGGACAAGAGCGGCGCTTATGATCGCTATCTGACCAGGGAAGACCGCGAGGTGCTCAACCAGCGGATCCTGCCCAGCGCCTGGTATCCTTATGAAACCTTCAGAAACTGCTTCAACGCCATTTTCGAGGTTCTGGCCAAAAAAAACCTGGACCTGGTAAGGCAATGGGGACGGCTCTACGGCGAGCAGATCGTGGCCAACCTTTACAAGGGCCTGCTCAAGGAAGGCCATCCCCTGGAATACCTCAAAAAGTATGAGGTCTATGTCCGCAACTTCCTCGATTTCGGCAAGATCGAG
>CAIUDS010000574.1 GCA_903897985.1 uncultured delta proteobacterium | reverse complement strand
GCGGTTAAAACCGCGACCTCCCCCTATATATAGGAAAAATGTTACATAGCTTTTTAGCCCCGAAAACAGGTGTAACCTGTTGATTTACCTTTCAACTTTCAACCTTTCACCCCTTCACCTCCGATACATATTTGTCAACCTACACCAAACGAAAAATGGAAAAATAATTTTTCCGCTTATAATTCAATGACTTGCAAAGCTATGCAAAATTTGCACTTTTGTTTGGCTAGGCCAAACAGCAGGACCAGTCCTGCGCCTACTCTATTCGCGGTGTGCACCATAGGAATCTGTGCACGATCTGAACTGGCGAGCGGTATCCCGCGAGTCACGCAAGGCGTGATCCAGGGACACGTCCTTGGGACTTCCTTTGACTTTGAAAAAGAGAAATGATATTTTGAATTGTTGATCAAGGATTTGGAGGAATTGGGGAGGAATAGATGAGGAAAGAATCGGGAACCACCAGGATTGCGATTTTCCGGAAGCAGGAAATCCGGAAGACCATTTATCAGAATGAATGGTGGTTTGTGGTTAATGATGTGGTGGAGGCGCTGACGGACAGCCCGGATGTGAAGGATTATATCAGGAAGATGCGGATCCGGGATGCGGAGTTGGGCAAAGGGTGGGGACAAATTGTCACCCCCCTTTTAGTAGAGACCCCAGGGGGCGCCCAGAAGCTGAATTGCGCCAATACCGAGGGCATTTTCCGCATCATCCAGTCCCTTCCCTCGCCCAAGGCCGAGCCGTTCAAGCGCTGGCTGGCAAGGGTGGGCTATGAGCGGATCCAGGAGATTGAGGACCCGGAACTGGCCTCGAAACGGACCCGGGCGTTATATAAAGCCAAGGGTTACAGCGAGGACTGGATCGAAAAGCGGATGCGCGGGATCGCGATCCGGGAGGAACTGACCGACCAATGGAAAAACCGCGGGGTGCAACAACCGCGCGAATACGAAATCCTGACCGGGTCATGGGGTCAGGGTCATGGGGTCAGGTCTAAACTTGGGTCATGGGGTCAGGTCTAAAGGGCCTGTTGCCCAAATGATGTCCCGTTCTTTTCTGGTTCATAGTTACGCATTTTTTCTTGGTATCCCGAAATTCCGCCCAAAATCATGCCGGACCTAATCGGAGCGCCCAATAACCAAAAAATTTGACCCAAACCCGCGCCCTTAACCCAATCAGACGCGATTCAATCCTCTGGATCACCGCCCCAGAGTTCTTTCCCAACCAATTCGCGATCAGGATCCGGAGGTTCTGACAAGTCGCAATCAAGTAATTCTGAACCTGTTGCCAGATCAGCCCTCGCCAGCGCGACCGCTTCAGCCCGTGATTATTCGCCGCATCCCCAAAGCTCCCCTCCATCTTCGTCTGCCGCTCCCGCAAATCCCGCGCCCCCGCTTCGCTCTTCGCCTCCGCCCGCGCCCGGTCTATCACCTCTTGATCATCATACCGCAGCAGGCTCCGCCCGTTTTGATTTTCCGTGCATTGGTCCCGCAGCCGACAATCCTGGCACACCTTCCGACCCGCCCGATACTCATGGGCGCCTTTCTCCGGCTTCGCGCTGCTCCGCCGCAAGGCCTTCCCCGCCGGACAAACATATGCCTCCCGCCCTGCGTCATACGCAAACCGGTCCTCGCCGAATTGACCTTCCCGCCGCGGCTTCTGCCCCGCGCTCAAATCCTTCAGGTGCGCCGTGATCCCTTGCTCCGCGCACATCCGGTAATTCTCCACCGTCCCATAATGGCTGTCCCCAACCACCGTCTCCAATACCCGCCCCGTGTTCTCCCGATGCTGCTCGAGCAAGGCCCCCAGCACCTGGCCCTCCGCAACCCCGCCCGGGGTCGTCGCCACCGCCGTGATCACCCCGCACCGGCTATCAACCGCCCGGTGGTGCTTGTAGCGCGGACGCGCCGGTTGTTTCCCCTGCCGGACCACCGCCGAATCCGGGTCCGTCCGACTGAACAATCCCGCGTTAACCGCCCCGCGCCCCGCCGAGCCTTCCGCTCCAGAAAGCTCCGCTTTCAGCGCCGCAACTTCCTCCGCCAGCTTCGCCGACTCCCGAAGATACCGCTTCCGCAACTCCGCGATCAGCGCCGGGCTCCCCTTCACCACGGAATCGCAACTCGCGTTCGCGTCCACCAGGCGCGAGTCCGCAAAAAGCTTGTCCCCGCCCACCAGACCCTGCTCGTAACACCGCCGAATCGTAGTGATGAACAACTCGCAGAACACCGCCTCCCCCCACCGCCGACGGGCCTTGCTCAACACACTGTGGTCCGGGATCGCATCGTCCAACCCGTAGTCCAGGAACCACAAATAATCCAGCCGATACGGAAGCATCCGCAGCAACTCCCGCTCGCTCGAAATATCGTCCAAGAATAGCAGCGCCATCAGCTTAACAATCACTTCCGGGTCCACCGACTCGTTCCCGTTGTACCCGTAGACCTCCTGGACCTCCGCCCGAACGAACGATAGGTCCAGGGCTTTTTTGATTTTACGAAGGTAATGCTGGGCCGGGATTCGAGACTCCAACTGAACCGAATAACTGAACAGACCCTCCTGCTTCTTCTGTTTCCCCATCATGGCCCAAACTCCTTATGAGATTGTCATTTTATATATAAGTATAGCAAATTTAATGGTCTATAGTCAAGAGGATTTGGGCCTGACCGTCTAACACTTTTTCTTTAGTTTCTTTTGGACTTGATTTCTCT
>CAIUDS010000573.1 GCA_903897985.1 uncultured delta proteobacterium | reverse complement strand
ATCTGGAAGCCGAGTTCTTTCATATAAATTTCCGTGGTGATTTCTCCGATTTCTTTTTTCATCATCAGGTTGAGCAACTCGTCCATCTGGAATTCCCTTTGCTTAAGCTCGTCTTTCAGTTCCCGGATGGTTTTGACCGCAAACTCCAGGCTCATTTCTCCGGTTTCTTCGCCCAAGCCCGCCACGGCTTCCGCCTTGGCCGCAGCCGGGAGATCCCTTGCGGCTTCCCCGGAATAAAGTTCGGACTCAGTCTCTCCCTGGTCGTCCATGGTCACATCTTCCAGGTTTCCCAGGAATTCCTGTTTTTTGGGCGGGGGCGCCGGGGGTTCCAGCGGCATTTCGAATGGAAGCCTTTCCTCGTCCGGTTCCGGCATCGCCGGTTTTGCCTCGAGCTTGCCCACCGGCGCCTCGGTCTCCTGCCAGAAATCTTCATCCGCGCTTTCCGGCTTGTTCAGCTTGATCTCGGCCGAGGGCGTTTTCAAGGTCACCGGCTCCAGTTTTTCTTTTTGCGTGAAAATGTCTTCGCCCTCCGGCTCGGACGGAGCCGGCGCCGCAGCATTCCAGTTAACAAATTCGTGCGCTTGCACGACTTCCATTTTTTCCCCGGCCACCGACTCGGGAATTTCGATCGGGGTCTGCGGCTTGGGGGGCGCTTCCGGATTTTTAATGATGTGCTCGGGCCCGGCCGTTCCCAGGTCTATATCCGGCGGGGCCAGGCTAAACTCCGGAGCCGGTTCCGCCGGAGCCGGCCGCGGCGGAGGTTCCACTTGCGGAGGCGGCGCTGTCTTGAATTCCTCGCGGATCCGGGTGCGCACCGGGATCCGCTCGGCGCTGGAGCCCCCCTTGGCGCCCTTGGGTTTGGGCCTGTCCGACCGGACCATCACCACTTCGCCCTTGACCACCCGGATCTCGTCATCCGAAGAAATTTCAATGCCTTCCTGCTCGGCTTCCTTGAGGTCCAGAATTTCCTCCACTTCCTCGCCCCCGAGCATAAGTTCGGCATCGCCCAATTCCACCGACTCCAGGTTCTGGGCCGCGGCTTGCTTTTTATCCTCTGCTTGGTGATCCTTGCGGAGGTCCACCGGCCGCACTTCCCGTTTCCGTTCATCCGAAGAAACCTCCGGCTGATAGGACCGGCCGTAATGCTCCATCACTTTGCCGATCGCGGATTCGGTGGCCAGCACCGGCTCGACGCGGTAGCCGGTCAGGAACTGGACCTCGTCCACCACTTTCAGGTCGCTGGGATCGCTCATGGCCAGGATGATGGTCTTCTTGCTGCCCGGGCCCTCCTTGAGGAAGACCGGCGTCACCCCATATTTTTTGGCGATCGCTTCCGGCACCGCGGCGAAGACTTGCTCGGAGATGACGGATTTGGCCAGGTCCACGGCCTTGATTTTGAAATGGTCGCTCAGGAATTGGAGCAGTTCGGACTCGTCGAGTAACCCCAGGTCCACCAGACATTTGCCGATTTTGGAGCCCCATCGGCGCTGGTGTCCGAGCGCGGCCTGGAGTTGCAGGCTGTCAATCAAACCCGCTTTGACCAGCAGGTCTCCCAGTTTTTCT
>CAIUDS010000572.1 GCA_903897985.1 uncultured delta proteobacterium | reverse complement strand
TCAATGGATTGCAAAGCTATGCAAAATTTGCACTTTTGTTTGGTGTAAGTTAACAGCGATAAGCGATAAGCGAAGAAAGATCGCGACTTCCTCCTTCGCCGACGGGATATCCGAGCGAGAAGGGGCTTCAGAGGACAGGAAAGTCGCTCGCACGATGTTGTCTTTTTTGTAGTTTCTTTAGAGAAATTCGTAAATCTCGGGCTTGCAGAAAAATAAATGTGCGAGTGCCTTGCCGCCGCGATTCCGATAGTGGCCGGCCTGAACTTCGCAGGGCAGGCCCGAAACTCGGAACCCGGAACTTTTTGGCGCCATTTGCAAAATCGTCAATCTACAATCAAAGACCTGGCCCCGATTCACAATGGTAAAAGTGTAAAAGAACTCAAATATAAAAATTATCCGCCCCGCGCGCAACGAAATCCGTAGCCGAGGGAGAAACTCCGACCACCGGAAAATTCCGCGCCCCGAGCGGACGCCCGTAGAAGCTTGGCATTGTAGTCCCACGACCCGCCCCGCAAGACCATAGTTGATCCGCTGGAGGGTCCGCTGGGATTACGGGATGGGCTGTTGGCATAATAATACCTATCATACCGATCATTTACCCATTCCCAGACATTTCCTGCCAGATCCATCACCCCATAAGGACTGGCGCCAGAGGGATAACTGCCCACTGCCTTGGTTGCAGAGCCACAGCCAGAAATATTGGCAAGATTGCAATTGGGCGACTGATTCCCCCAGGGATAGATCCTGCCATCAGTCCCTCTTGCCGCCTTTTCCCATTCCGCTTCAGTCGGCAGCCGCTTTCCTGCCCATTGGCAATAGCCCTCCGCATCCTCCCAATTAACCCCCATCACCGGCTGGTGGTCCCCGCTAAAACCTTCCACTTTTTTATTATCCTTGCATTTACCCGCGCTCACACACATTGACCATATTCCGTCTGCGTTACCTCATACTTGTCAATATCGTAAGCGTCCAGATAAATCTTGTGATACGGCTTTTCATTTTCATAGCAGCTCGAATCCATTTGCGCATTGCATCCCATCCCGAATTCTCCCGCAGGAATCAAAATCATTGGCCCGCCTTTGGTTCCAGGTGGATGGGATTCCTTGGCGGCGGCATTGATCTTGTTTTCCGAGGCCGAGAAAAAGCCGAGCAAGACCGCCAAAACCACCATTCTGAAAGTTTTATTCTTCATCTCCATTCCCTCTCCTCCCCCTTTTCAGAGATTTTCAAATTTACTGCTTTTTGAATTAACTGCTGGTTTATATTATGCCGGATTTGAAGAAGGTTATCAAGTCCTAAACCGTGGGCAGTGCGCAGTGGAAAGTGGGCGGCGAAATTGCCGAATCCCGAATTCCCAATTCCGAATTCCGTTCCGTGCTAACCTATCAACTTCTTCGCCTCTTCCCGGGCTTGTTGCCGAAACTGGTCCATCTCAATCACCCGCTTCTCCACCCGGGCCTGTTCCGCGGCGAAGCAGAGGTAATGGCTTTCCAGGACCTCTTCCGCGGTGGTGAGCATTTTTCGCGGGTCATGGGCCGCGACCGCCTCGGCGAACTTGAGCAGGAGCAGGGTGTCGCCCCCGCCGTGGATGATCCCGTGATAGGGGATCCGCTCGGTGCGGACGGCGGCGGGCCGGAAAGTCCGGGTCTGGATCCGGCCGGAGAAATCCGCGGACCGGATTTCGCCCTTGGTCCCATGCAGGTCCAGGCTTCTTTCCCAGACCAGGCTGAAGGCATTGAGCGCAAACGACGCGGTCACCTGGTTCTCGAATTCGATGCTCACGCTCTGGTGGTCCACCACATCGTTCGGACAGCGGAACACGCATCTTCCGTAATTGGTCTCGGCCAAAGCCTTCCGAATCCCCGCCTTGGAAATGTCCGCCGGACTCACCACCGAGCCCAAAGTCCGGAAGCGCGGGTCCCGGATCACATCCAAATAGGCGTCCCAGGACTGGCCCACGATCAGCCGGAGCGGAAGGTCGGGCCGGCCCGGCTTCAAATATTGCTTGAGCGCGCTGAACTCGCAGTCCGCCTCGACCGGGCAGTTGTCCGCGCAACGCTCGGGCGCGCCCGCGGGCGCGTTTTCCTTCCGGAAAAATTTCAGGCTCCCAAACGAAGCCACCCGCTGCGCTTTTGCCCCGGCAAACCAACCGACCAGGTCCAGGTCGTGGATCGCCTTGGCCATGACAAAGGAATGGGAAAGCGAGGAGTGATGATGGATGCCGCGGACATAGCTCATGATGAAATGCCAGTAGCCGATGTCCTCCGCGCAGTCAATGCTGACCAAGTCCCCGATCGTCCGCTGATCCATCGCCGCGCGCATCCGGCTGTAGATCTTGTTCAAGCGGCATTGGAGCGACACGGCGAGGAACCGGTTGTTCTTCTTGGCGGTTAGGACTAGGGCCAGGCATTGGCCGGGAGTGAGCGCCATCGGTTTTTCCAGAAGCATGTCATAACCGGCCTCCAGAGCCGCCATCGCGGAATCGTAATGGAGCCGGCAGGGAAGCGTGTTGATCAGGGCGTCGGCCAGGCCCGGACGGGAGGTGAGTTCGCGCCAGTCCTTGAACATGTTCTCGGGCTTGATCCCGAAAGTTCGGCCGAACCCCTCCCGCTTCGCGTCCACC
>CAIUDS010000571.1 GCA_903897985.1 uncultured delta proteobacterium | reverse complement strand
TAGTTGGCGCCGGACAAGGTAGGCTCGGCGGGAAGGATGGTTGGAATGAAAATGAAGAACAGGAATGCGATTAGGCCGATCCCTGCTTTAACCCCGTGGCATTTCCCCTGCTTCATTGTCTCCTCCTTATGCCTTATCCATAGGTCTAAAGATTCATTGATTGGTTTCTGATGAGCTTCTTTTTGCTTGCACAAGGCTATCATGGCTCGGGAATTATTGTCAAGTAAAAAGCATATTTTATAAAAATTTAATTTGGGATCAAAATTCATAAATCAGACCTTGACTTTTCACCTTTCAACAGTGAACTCGAAGGGGTCACCCGCAGACATACTCCTTGGCTCCCGCGTATTCGCGGGACTATGGAGGACAGGCTGACCGCCGGCCCCTGCCTGCGGCTAACTTCTGCCTGGGGTGATTTGACCAGGGGCCGAGTTTTATCTACAATCCTGCAAAAGTCGGGGAAGGTTGGAAGATGAAAATATCTCGATATTATATGCCCACATTCCGGGAGGCGCCGGCCGAGGCGGAGTTGATCTCGCATCAGCTCATGCTCCGGGCCGGGATGATCAAGAAGGTCGCGGCCGGGATTTACAACTGGCTGCCCTTGGGCCTGCGCTCGCTCCGCAAGGTCGAGAACATCGTGCGGGAGGAAATGAACCGGGCGGGCGCTCACGAGGTTTTTTTGCCGGTGGTGCAGCCGGCGGAACTCTGGAAGGAATCGGGCCGGTGGGACGCCTATGGCAAGGAACTGCTGCGGATCAAGGACCGGCATGAGCACGCGGGCTGCCTGGGCCCGACCCACGAGGAAGTGATTGTGGACCTGGTGCGCGGCCAGCTCCGGAGCTGGCGCCAGCTCCCGGTCAACCTCTATCAGATCCAGGAAAAATTCCGCGACGAGATCCGGCCCCGGTTCGGGGTGATGCGCAGCCGCGAGTTCGGGATGAAGGACGCGTATAGTTTTGACGCGGACGAGGCGGGCGCGGCGAAAAGTTATTCGCAGATGTATGTGGCCTATGCGCGCATTTTCGCCCGGTGCGGCCTCGAGTTCCGGCCGGTGGAAGCCGCGACCGGCCAGATCGGCGGGAAATTCAGCCACGAGTTCATGGTCCTGGCCGAGGCCGGAGAGGACACCCTCGCGGTCTGTCCGAAGTGCGGATACGCGGCCAACCTGGAAAAGGCCGAGGCCAAAGTCACGCAGCAGCCGGAAACCGACGCGGAACCGCCCCTGCAAAAAATTAATACCCCCGGCCAGAAAACCGTGGAGGAAGTCTGCGCCTTTTTGAAAGTGGCTCCGCAAAAACTGGTCAAGACCCTGATCTTCGAGAGCGATCAAGGACCGGTCGCGGCCATGGTGCGCGGAGACCGCGAACTCAACCCCAGCAAGCTCCAGAGCCTGATCGGCGCGGCCTGGCTGGAAATGGCCACGCCCGAACGGATCTCGGAAGTCACTCAAGGTCCGCTCGGATTCTCCGGCCCGGTCGGACTCAAGATCCCGGTCTATTTAGACCAGGAAGTCGCGCTGCTCAAGAATTTCGTGACCGGCGCGAACGAAAAAGACTTTCACTATCTCAACACCAACCTGGCCCGAGATTTCAAGGCGGCGCAGATCGCCGACCTCCGGGTCGCGGTCCCCGGCGACCTCTGCCACCGCTGCGGCGCCGAATTCAAATTCCAGAAAGGAATTGAAGTCGGCCAGGTCTTCAAACTCGGCCTGAAATATTCCCAGCCCATGAACGCGGCCTTTTTGGACCAGGGCGGCAAGGAGCAATTCTTCGTGATGGGCTGCTACGGGATCGGCACCAGCCGGACCGTGGCCGCGGCCATCGAGCAGCACCATGACCCGAACGGGATCATCTGGCCCATCACGGTCGCGCCCTTCCAAGTCTACCTCGCGCCCATCAATTACAAGGAAGAGAGGACCAAGCAGGCCGCGGACCGGCTCGAGTCCGAGTTGGAAGCCCTGGGCCTGGAAGTGCTTTTGGACGACCGGGACGACAGCCCGGGGGTTAAATTCAAGGACGCGGATTTGACCGGGATTCCGCTCCGGATCGTGGTCGGCGAAAAAACCTTGGCCAAGGAGTCAGTGGAGTTCAAGCTGCGTTCGGCGCCGGACAAAACCCTGGTACCGGTCGGCGAGGCCGCGGCCAAGGCCAAAACGCTGGTTGAGGAACAGTTAAACCAGATTGCGCGGCAGGCTGAAGCGGCTGAGCAATCCGCCCTGAAAGAGATTTCCTGACGCCATGCTCAAGGAAATCCTGGAAGGGCTATGCGGGTTTGGGAACCGGCTGACCACCACGGATAACGAGCGCAAGGCCGCGGACTATCTCAAGGGCAAGCTCGAACAGCTCGGGTATGAAGCGGCGCTCGAGGAGTTCAAATCGCCGAGGACTTATTCCTGGACCTATCTCACGATCTATCTCGTTTTTGCCGGCTCGATTGTTTG
>CAIUDS010000570.1 GCA_903897985.1 uncultured delta proteobacterium | reverse complement strand
TGATCGGGCGGGGCAGCAATTTTGTTGACCTCAACACCTCGCGCTCGCCGGAGGATGAGTTATCGGACATGATCTGGCTGGTTGCCCTGCTCAAGGGCAAATTTGAAATCCCGTTCGCGATTGACAGCTCGACCCCCGCGGTGATCGAGGCGGGCTTGAAAAAGATCGGCCGGCCCGGACAGCTGATCAACTCGACCACGCTCGAGCCGGCCAAGCTCGAAAAAATCATCCCGCTCGCGCGGGAATACCAGGCCGGCCTGATCGTGCTCCTGATGGACGAGAACATGCCGACGAACGCGGAAGACCGGCTCCGGTATATGGAGCGGCTGGTCGAGTTGGTGGACCGCGAGAAGATTCCGAAGGAAAAGATTTTCGTGGATGTCCTGGTTTTTACTTTGAGCGCCGATATTAAAAACGGGCTTTATGTCCTGGAAACCATCCGCGAGCTCAAGAAGCGCTGGCCCGAGTTCAAGACCCTGACCGGATTGTCCAATGTCTCCTACGGCCTGCCCAACCGCCGGCTGCTCAACCGCGCGTTCCTGGCCATGGCCCTGGCCGCGGGTCTGGACGCGGCTTTGATTGACCCGCTCGATGACGAGTTGATGGCCATGCTGAAGGCGGGCCGAGCGCTCGCCGGTCAGGACCAGTATTGCCTGAATTACCTGGAAGCCTTCCGCCGGGGCGAACTGGGAAAATAATTCGGGCTCGCGATGGAAAAACATTATCGCAAGGCCTTCTACTTTGGATTCCTCCAGTTTGTCTATATGTGCTATTACTGGGGCGGCCTGATCTATTTCCCATACTTTTTCAAACAGTCCGGGGTTTCCGACGCGCGGATTGGACTCCTGATCTCGCTGATCAGCCTGACCATCCTGGCCCTGGTCGTGCCCATCGGCATCATGCTCGACCGCATCAGCCCCAAATATTTTTTCCTGATCGGCGCCCTGGTCGGAGCCGCCTTCCCGCTCCTGTTCCTGTTCAAGAACATCCCCAAATTCTTCGAACTCTACATCCTGATCTTCGGCGTGGCCGTGGCCCTGCTCCAGATCGCCATTTCCGCGCTGTTCCTCAAAGAGATGGGCGAGGACTCGCGGGGAGGGCAGAGCGCCATCTTCAGCATCGGCGACATCATGGGCGCGGGCATAGGCTCGGAGCTCGGGGGTCTGTGCCTCAAGCATTTTGGCCTCGACGGCCTGTTCTGGATGATGCTCGGGTTTGCCGGGCTGCTGCTCATGGTGGGGCTGGCCCTGCCCAAGGTGCGCGGCATCGCCTTTCACATCAGCGAGTATAAGGAGGACTTGAAACACCCGCTGAGCTGGATCCTGATTTTTATCGTGCTCATGGTCGCGTCCCATGCCGGGTTCGAATACGCCGGATACACCCTGCTCCAGACCGAGGTGATCGGACTCAACACCGCCCAGGTGGGAAGGCTGTTCCTCTACATTTCGATTTCCATGTCCATCGTGACTTACCTGGTGGGCGAGCTGAACGACCGGATCAAGAAACAGGTGCTCCTGTGCGGGATCGCCCTGGTGATCTCCGGGATTTTCCAGGCGGCCAGCGGCTATGCCCATGGCTTCAATGATTTCCTCATCCTCCGAATCCTGCACACCACCGGCGACAGCACTTTTTTCCTGCTCATCTATGTCATGGCCTCGCTGGCCTTCACCCGGAAAAGGGCCGGGGGGAGCTGGGCCTTGATCGCCATGGTCCGCAACGCCGGCATCTTCCTGTTCGCCAACCTCGGCGGGATCATCAACCAGAACTACGGTTTCCCCCAAGGCTTCCTGGTCAGCGGCATCATCCTGGTCCTGGCTGGCGCCTTTGTGCTCGTCTGGCTCCGGCCCAAGTTCCAGCATCAATCTGATGTCGGTAGTTGATTTCCGGCATCGTTCATGCTATCGTAATACGAAATGACGAACGATGGAGGAAACATGAGCAAGGTAAAGGTATCGCCGAAATATCAGGTGGTGATTCCCAAGGAGGTTCGGGAACCCATGGGCATTCGCGCGGGCGAAATGTTCCGGGTGTTTCAATACGGGGACCGCATTGAATTCATCCCGGTGCGCAAGCTCAAGACTTTGCGCGGATTCCTCAAAGGAATGGACACCCGCCTGAAACGGGAACGGGACCGGATATGAACCTGGTGGATTCCTTCGGATGGCTCGAGTATTTTGCCGACGGACCCAACGCGGATTTTTTTGCTCCGGCCCTGGAAAATTCCGATCAGCTGCTGGTGCCCAGCATTTGTATTTTGGAAGTGTTCCGACACATCCTCCGGCGTCGGGGCGAAGGCCCGGCCCTCAGCGCGGTCTCGGCGATGCAGCAAGGCCGGGTCGTTGATCTGGACGCGCCGGTGGCCATGACCGCGGCTCGGCTGGGTGTGGAATTGGGACTCCCCCTGGCCGATAGTGTAATCCTTGCCACCGCGCGTTTGAATGAAGCTATCGTCTGGACCCAGGATGCCGACTTCAAAGGGATTAGGGGGGTAAAGTATAAGCCTAAGCGACCATCTCCCTCAGCCTGAAAGAGCAAACCTGGAAAGATAAATGGATGTGCGAGCGCCTTCAGGCGCGATTCCTTTAATGCGCTTCCACCCAGTTGTGCCCGACGCCGAGGTCAACCTTGAGCGGCACTTTCAGTTGCGCGGCTGATTCCATCTCGCGGGTCACCAGTTTTTTCAGTTCCTCGAGCTCCGCGTCCGCGGCCTCGAATACCAGTTCGTCATGGACCTGCATGATCATCCGGCTTTTCATTTTCCGCTCGTCGAGCAGCCGGTCAATCTTTATCATCGCCACCTTGATGATGTCCGCGGCGCTGCCCTGCATGGGCGCGTTAATGGCCTCGCGCTCCGCGGCCTTGCGGATGATCTGGTTGTCGCTGTTGATGTCCGGGAAGCGGCAGAGCCGCCCCAGGAGAGTGCGAATCGCCATTTTTTCCCGCGCTTCCGCCAAAACCTCGTCCAGGAATTCCCGCACCCGGGGATAGCGCTCGAAGTAATGCTCGATATAAGTCTTGGCTTCTCTCACATCAATGTTCAGTTCCTGGCTCAGGCCGAAATCGCTCATGCCGTAGAGCACGCCGAAATTGATCACCTTGGCCCGGCGGCGCAGTTCACTGTTCACCTGGTCAGCCTTGACCCCGAACACTTCCATCGCGGTGCGGCGGTGAATGTCTTCGCCTTTTTCAAAAGACTCGAGCAGCGCCGGTTCTCCGCTCAAATGCGCGAGCACGCGCAGTTCGATCTGCGAGTAATCCGCGGAGAGCAGCGAGAAGCCTTTTTCCGCGATGAACACCTCGCGGATTTTCCTTCC
>CAIUDS010000569.1 GCA_903897985.1 uncultured delta proteobacterium | reverse complement strand
GTGGAGGGTGGCGTTGGTCGAGCCGCCCAGGGCCAGGTCCATCACGATCGCGTTCTCGATCGCTTTCCGGTTTAAAATTTTCCGCGCGGTCAGCTCCTCCTCCACCATCTGCACGATCCGCTTCCCGGCCTTGCGCGCGAACCGCTGCTTCTCGGCATGGAACCCGGGAACATTGGCCGAGCCGGGAATGGTCATGCCCATGGCCTCGCAAAGACACTGGAAGGTGTTGGCCGTGCCCATCAGTTCGCAGGCCCCGCAGGTCGAGAGGGTGCCGGTGTGCACTTTCCATAAGAGGTTGTCATAGTCCTTGTGGTCAACGCTGTCCTTCCGGCCCGGAATCCAGCGGATGTTCCACGCGCCCGGACCGCCGGTGAGAAAAATAGTCGCGAGGTCGAGCCGGATCGCGGCCATGAGCATGCCCGGGATGATCTTGTCGCAGCTCGCGATCATGACCATGCCGTCGAACAGCATCGAGCGCACATGGGTCTCGACCATGTCCGCGATCAGTTCGCGCTGGGGCAAAATGAACCGCATCCCCTCGTTCCCCTCGGTCAGCCCGTCGCACGGCGCCGGCACATTGAACTCGAACGGGATCCCGCCCGCGGCGTAAATGCCTTCCTTCACCTTCTCGCCCAGGAGCCGCAGGTGCGAATGACCGGGGTTGATCTCGGTATGAGAATTAACCACCGCGATCATGGGCTTGTCCTTCAAGTCGTCAACATCTATCCCGGTTCCCCGGAGGATCCCGGTCCGGACAATGCTCATGGGCATGTCCGGGTTCTCATACAACAAGCGGCTCTTCGGCTTCTTCATCTTCATTTCTCCTTATTGAAAACTTTTTGCGGCTCCAACTTGTTTCCGGACGGCTCGAATTACCAGCGGACATGCTTGGTGTGCGCGATCCGGTCGGGGAAAGAGTTGCTGAGAAGCCCGGATAAAAATCCGAGACCGAAAGGGATCAAACAAAGGACATAGATCAGCGCGCGGAGCCCGGCTTTTAAAATCCGCGGGCGCTTTCCGGTCAGGTCCAGGATTTCAATGCCGGCGACCATGCCGCCCGGGGTCTGGCCGAGCACCGAGATGAAAAAGACCTGGTAGAACCAGACCACGATCAGGCTCGAGAGCAAAATGGGCAGGCCGAAAAACCGGAGCAGCTCCAGCCGGCCGAAGTCGGCCGCGAAGATCCCGCTCGCCCACTGCCCGGCCAGGACCAGGGCCGCGGCAATGGCGAGATAGACCAGCAGATCCATCAGGCCCCCGAAAAAAATCCGGGCCTTGCCCGCCTGCGTCGGCGCCGACACCGCGGACTCCGAGGATTCCAGGTCGCCTTTTTCGCCCGAGCCCTCGCCGAAGTCCGGGAAGAGCGGCTTGTTGAAATCGGGCTTGAAACTGGGCGTGCCCGCCTCTTCTTTGGCCAGACCGATGCGCGAAAGACTTTCTTCCGATTCCTCCACCCCAACCTGGACCTCGCTGCCTTCCCCCGCGGGCTCTTCCCGAACCGGCTCCGGTTTCTGTTTCACATCCTTGAAAAAGCTCGACAAGTCCCCGGCTTCCCGGTCCGCCTCGAGCTTGCTCGAGCCGCTCTGGTCAAAACTCGGAACCTCCGTAACATATTCGGTCGGAACCGTCGCGTCTTGGGAAACCAGCGGCTCCTCCGGCGCCGGTTCCGGCTCCGGCAGGATTTCGGGCTCCGGCAAATCTTGTGCCTCCGCCGCCGGCGCGGGTTCCGGCTCCAGCACCGCTCCCGTCTCGGAGCCGTTGACCGCTTCCGGCTCGAGCTCCTTGGCCGGGGCAGCCGGCGCCTCGCCCGGGACCTCCGGCGAAACCCGGGTGGTCTGGGTGATGACCTCGCCGGTGATGGCCGAGCCCGACGCGCTCGCCTCGTCTTCCGGAAAACTGTTTCGCTGGTCGGGCGGAAGCTCGGGCAGGGATTTCCCGCACCGCGCGCATTTGGCCCGGGCCGACAGGTTATAAAATCCGCAGTTCGGACATCTGAGTCCGGTCATGGTCATCTCCTAAATTGTCGTCCACAATAAACCCTCTTGTCAAATTGGGCATCGGAAGTTCGAAGTCGTCAATCAGGAAACGGTTCCATCCCAACCCCCAACCCCGGTCCCGGCTTTGACAAAGCTCGGCCCGGCGAACTACAATGGAGTTATCGGATAATCCGAAGCGAGAGGGATGGCGGCCATGGGCGAAGGAAAAATCACCGACCAGGAACAGCTGAAAAAGAAATATCTGCCGCTGATCGTGGACCAGCTTAAAAAAGGCGCCTTCCCGCAAACCTTGAAACCGCGCCTGACCAAAATGGGCTTTGCCGAGTCCGAGGCGGACGATTTGATCAACGAGGCCATTGCGCTGGCGGCCCCGGCGCCGGGTCCCAAGCCCGAGCAGGCTGGCCTCGAGGCCGATCGCGAGAAACCTTTTGCCGCGGGCTTTGGCGCGGAAGAGGCCGAGAAGATGCTCAAGTTTCGCGCCACCACCAGCCTGTATGGACAGCCGGTCGCATCCGGCCCCGGCGCAACCGCCAACCTCGATTATGCCAGGTTCTTCCCCCGGTTCCTCGCCTTCACGATTGACGGCCTGATCCTGAGCATTCCCGCGACCATCATCATGCTCTGCTTCATGGTCCTGCCTTCCCTAGGCGCCATCTCCGAGGACCGCGGCCCGGGAGCGGTCGCCATTTTTCTCTCCCTGCTCGGGTGGGTTTTTATCATCGGGCTTTACTGGTTCTATTTCGCATCCATGGAGAGCGGCGAGCGCCAGGCCACTTACGGCAAGGCGATCATGGGCCTCGCGGTGGTGGATGAAAGCGGAACCC
>CAIUDS010000568.1 GCA_903897985.1 uncultured delta proteobacterium | reverse complement strand
TGATCGGGCTGCCGCTCGACGATACTTATATTCATCTACAATTTGTCAAGAACCTGCTCAAAGGCCATTGGTTTGTTTACAACCTCGGCCAAAGGCCCACGCCGGGGGACACCTCCCCGCTCTGGGTGCTCCTGATCGCGGCCGGCGGAATTTTTTCCAAAAACCTGCTCGCGGTCAGCCTGGTCCTGAGTGGAATTTTCTACCTGCTGACCGGGCTGGCGGCTTATCGGCTGGGAGAGAAAATCCTGGACGATAAGTGGTTCGCGCTGGCTTATGGCCTGGCGGTGATTTTCACGGGGAGGATGCTCTGGGCCGGGGCGAGCGGGATGGAAGTGACGCTGTTCAGTTTTTTGAGTCTGCTCGGGGTCCTGATCTACCTTCGGGACAAGGCCCGGGGGAGGCTGGGCCTCTGGACGGGAGTGATCTTCGGTCTGGCCGCGAACGCGCGTCCGGAGGGGAACCTGCTGTTCATCCTGGTCCTGTTCGACTGGATCGTTCTCGACCAGATCCTGCGGCAAAGAAAATTTCGGCTGGGCTCGATCCCGTGGGGGGCCGGGCTGGTTTACGGCCTGCTCGCGGCGCCCTATCCGCTGTTCTGTCTTTATTACACCGGGCATTTGACCCCCAACACTTTTCGCGCAAACCATCTCGGGTTTTCCTGGCCGCAAAGCATCGGTTACCTGAAGATTATTATCCGGGAGGCTTTTTGGAGAGATAATCCGCTGATTGGTGTCGGGCTCCTGGTCGGCGCGGTCCTGTTCCCGGTCCGGTTCTTGCGGGGCGCGCGGCTGGAGCGCGACTGGTTTCTGCTCTGGCTCTGGCCGATCGGCTATCTGGCGGTCAGTTTTTTCACCGCGCCGATTCCGGTGATCGTGCTCCGGTATCAGATTCCGCTCCTGCCTTTTTTTGCCGCGCTCGCTTTTTACGGCTGGGAGGGACTGGTCAGGCTCCCGGCCGGGCGCCTGGGCAAAAACTATCTTGCCCGCGCGCTCCCCGCGGCCGCTGCGGTCCTGGTCATTTACGCCGGCTTCCTAACCTTCCGGTCCTGGCCGGAATTCACCGCCCATTGCGTAAAAAATATTGAAGAAATGCAGGTCACGATCGGGAAACAGATCCGGGACCACACCCCGACCAATGCCGTAATCGCGACCAACGACATCGGCGCCATCGTCTATTTTTCCGACCGGAGAGTGGTGGACCTCGTGGGGCTGGTTAACCCGGAGCTTTTGAAGGATGTGCAAACCTACGGCGGGGGCGTGGAAACGCTCGGAGTGGTGAAGCTCCATTTGCTGAAAACCCGGCCGGACTATTTGGCCATTTTCCCCAATTGGTACCGAGGCCTGTTTCAGAATAGCCCAGGGTTCGAGCCGGTCTATACGGTGACCTTGACCGACAATGTGATCTGCGGCGGGCCCACCATGATCGTCTATCAATGCCACTGGCCGGCGGTTTCCAATTGATTACTTTGCGCGCGGCCGACTGTCCCCTATACTATTGCTGACTGAATGAAGCGTTTCATCCCATATTTTCTGCTCGCGGCCGCGGCCGTGGTTTCACTCGCCTCGGTCTATGGATATGAGCGCCATCTGCTCTACCGGATCGGGCTCCCGCTCGACGATTCCTATATCCACCTGCAATATGCAAAGAATCTGCTCGCCGGCCACGGGTTTGTCTACAGCCTCGGCTCGAAGCCCACGCCCGGAGACACCTCCCCGCTCTGGGTGATCCTGATCGCGGCCGGTGGGATTTTTTCCAAAAACCTGCTCGCGGTCAGCCTGGTCCTGAGTGGAATTTTCTACCTGCTGACCGGGCTCATGGCGTATCGGCTGGGAGAGAAAATCCTTGACGATAAGTGGTTCGCGCTGGCTTATGCCCTGGTGGTGATTTTCACTGGCCGGATGCTCTGGGGCGCGGCGAGCGGAATGGAAATCACGCTGTTCAGTTTTTTATGTCTGCTCGGGGTCCTGGTCTATCTGCGGGACCGGGCCCGGGGGAGGCTGGGCATCCTGGCCGGGGCGATTTTCGGTCTGGCGGCGAATGCGCG
>CAIUDS010000567.1 GCA_903897985.1 uncultured delta proteobacterium | reverse complement strand
GTCAACCACGGTTGACTTCCGGACCGGACCGAACCGGTTCCCCGCCGAGGCCAGCCGAAGAAAATATTTCCGGGCCTCGCCCAAGTCCATCATGGGCAAAGGCGCGGAAGCCGGAACCGCGGCCACCGCTTGAGCCGCGGGAGCGGCCGAGACCTGCGCCGGAGCCGCCACCGTTTCCTCGTCCTCCAGCGAAATCTGCTCGGTCGCGGCCACCGGCTCGGTCGTCTGCGCCAACTCCGGGAAAAACTCCACCAGCTCCGGGTATTGCGCCAAGGGGATGAACTCCGACCCGTCCCGGGAAACTTCTTCCTTGCCGTTGATCCGTTTCTCCCGGACCAGGACCGCCGCGGTCCGCAGCTTGATCGGACCCAGGATCAGTCCGTCCGGATTCTTGAAAGTGTAGCGCGCCGCGGATTTGTCGAACTCAGCCGCGGGCTTGGCCGCCTCCGGCGCGGCTTCCTGCCGCTTCTTGCTCACCAACTGGTCAATCCGGCACTGGTGGCAAAGTTGACCCGTGTCCTCCGGGTTCTTCACGAACTCCGAGCCGCACTTCTCGCACACCGCGCGCGAAAGCTCGGTCGGCTGCTCGCCGTTGTCTTTCGCGGTCTTCGGGTCTATCTCCAGGATCTGTGAACATTTCTTGCAGGTGAAGCTGATCTTGTCCTTCGCCTCACCCTGAATAGTCACCCGGTATTTGGTCTGACAACCCGGGCAGTTGACCGACACCTTCCCCATCTATATCAATTTTGGCATCTTATAGGCGAATTATCAAGTTTTCCGACTTTCCGTGGAGAAGAAAAAGCATATAATGATTTAACTGAACCAAATCCAAAAAGGGGGACTGGAAATGAAAAAGATGACCGTTTTCCTCGCGACTGTTTGTCTGGCGGTTTTGGGCTTGAGCGCCCATGCCGGCGAGGGTTATGTGCTCAACATGTATCACTTCAACATGCAGTATGTGGCCGGGAGCGACAAGGCCGCGGCCGAGGGCACGAAGAAGGGTCTCGAGCCTCTGCTCGACCTGTACCTGAAACACCCGGACTGGAAAGCCGACTTTGAGATGCAGGCCCAATACCTTGATTACATGGCCGCGAATTTCCCGCAGGTGCTGGACAAGCTCAAGAAGCTGGCCAAGAACGGTCAGGCCGAGATGGTCAGCTTCCATTACTCCGACCAGTTGCTGCTTGCGTTCCCGCGCCTGGACGAGGAACGGTCCTTGCAACTGACCAAGGAGATTTTCTCAAAGCACGGGATTCCCCTTTCCGGCGTGATTTTCACGCAGGAAGCCCAAATGGGCGAGGGCCTGTGCGCGCTGGGCAAGAAATGGGGATACTCCATCGCGGTGATGACCGCGGGTCCTTATAACTGGTTCCAGGACGACCCGGGCCTGCCCTATTTCGATTGCCGGGGACTCGCGCTCCTCAAGGCGGAGAACCCGGACATACCGCCCGAGCAGGAAAAGATCGAGGATGTGAACGGAGTGAAAGTGAAATGGTATTTCCTCGGCGACGGCGAGCTGGTGGTCACCGGCGGCATCTCTCCCTATTTCGGCGCGCTGTTCCAGGCCAATAAGGGCCGGATCAAGAAGGTGGAAGACGATTTCGCCAAGCTACAGCAGGAAGGCTACAAGATCGCGACCATCAGCGAGTATGTGGACGCGCTACGGAGGAGCAAGATCGAGCCGCGGCCGATGAAGCCGATCCTGGACGCGCCCTGGCGGCCGGAGGATGACAGTGGAGTTTTCACCTGGATGGGAAAGTATGTGATGCCCGGGGAGGATGACTGGGGCATCCGGACCCAGAACTGGCAGACCCGGAGCTGGCTGGTGGCCGCGGAGAAGGCGGGCATATCCTGGGACCAACTGCGCGAAAGCTGGAAAAATCAATTAGACGCGGAGGTGAGCGACTCCACCGGCTGGTACCCGCTCCCGGTCGAGCTCCGCTACAGCCCGGAGAAGAGCCGGATGGTAGTGGACGCGGTGAAAAAACTTTGCCCGGCCTGCCAGCCCGGGGAACTCAAGCTGGAGTTGGAAAAGATAGCGCCAAAGGCTCTTCCGGTCGCGGCCGAGGTGACGGGTGCGCAGAAATCGGAATTGAAGTTTTTCTCGGTGAAGGACAGGGCGGGCCTGTTCGCGGTGGAGGCCAAGATCAAGGCCGGCGCGGACACCAGTCTGACTTTCCCGCTCCGCGGCAATGAGCTCGTGTATTCGCCGGCCCTGCTTGAGGACCAGGTGGCGAGGATCCCGCTTGATCGGATCAAACCCTCGGATTTTTATGTGGGCGCTCCCAACGGACTCGCGGGTCTCGGCCAAGACCTCTGGCTGATCCGGGACAATCAGGCCGGGACCGTGGCCTTGGGCATGGACATGGTCAACAAGCAAATCCATTTCCGGGTGCAAAAAGCCTCGGGCAAGGAGATCTTCTATCGGGTTTATATTTTTAAAGGTTCGGAAAAGGATGCGCTCGAGTTTGCGAATGCCTTGAACCAGACCGGGCAATGAGGGGTGGAGCGAAATGAATATGCAAAACTCAAGGTCTGACCCCTTGGCGGATGAGCCGATCGTCAGGCCGGGCGAGGGGTTGTTCAAAGTCGAGGCCAGCGAGCGGGTGGTCCTGGTGCTGGCCGGGCCCACCGTGCGGATTTTGGCTACCAGGTTTTTCGCCAGGAAGAAACGGACGCGGCCCTATCCGGCGCGGGTTTGGCGGCTCAAGCGCAACGGCCATGAAATAGACCTGGTCGGCCCGTGCATGGGCGCGCCGGTCGCGGCCATGGTGCTCGAGCAGTTGATCGCCGGGGGCGCCAAACAAATCATCGCCATCGGCATGGCCGGCTCGCTCGACCCCTCGCTGCGGATCGGGGACCTGGCCCTGATCAAGGAGGCGGTTTCGGACGAGGGCACCAGCAAGGACTATTTCCCGGAGCAAAACCCGCCGCTCCCGAGCGAGTCCCTGCTCAGCGCGGCCAGCTCGGAACTAGGGCAAAGGGGCAAGAAAATCTCGGCCTGCATCGGCGTATCCACCGACGCCTTTTTCCGCGAGACGCGCGGGAAGCTGGATCAGTTCCGCGCAAAGGGGGTCCGGGCGGTGGAAATGGAAATGAGCGCGCTCTAC
>CAIUDS010000566.1 GCA_903897985.1 uncultured delta proteobacterium | reverse complement strand
GATCAACTGTTTCCTTTTAGCCGAATCTTTTTCCTCCAGCAAACTGTTATAAAGCTTTTGCAGTCCGAACTCGCCCAGCAACACAAAGATTTCCTCAACCCCCTTGCGCATGTCCAGGGCTTCCTCTAAAAGGACCCGCAACAGCTCCGGAACCTTTTCCCCCCAGACCGCCTCGCGCAAATCCGCGATGCCGCGTTCCGCGAGCAAAGCCCGTTTCTTTTCCGGGACTTTGGAAATGCATTCGGTGATCAGATACAGGCTTTGCCAGTCTTTGCGCTCGAGCAGCAGGGGCAGGATGCGGTTAAAATAATTCACCAACACCTCCAGGTCTTCCCCGGATTTGGCCTCCAGGAATTTTCCGATCCAGACATAGGGCTGTTTCTGAAACTCGGCGGCCATGTTCTTGAGATAGACCTTTTGCTGAACCTCCGGGGGCAATTCCTCGAAGGTCAGGATGTCGTGGGAAAAGAGTTGCTCGAGGAAATTGTCCGCGCCTTCAATTTCCTCCATCACCACAAAGGTAGCGATTTTCTTAAGGATGCGTTTGGCGGCTTCCATCCGGCTGTCCAAGGCCTGCTTTTGCGCGTCGTTTTCCGGCTTAAGTCCCTGGAGTCGGGACCTTTCCTTGAAAATAAACTCGGAGACCGGGATCAGCATGTTCATGGGGAAATTCTGGATGACGGCTTCTTCCAGCTCGGCCTCCACGATGCCGGGGACCTGCCGGGCGATCAGGTAGATATTTAAAATGATGTCTTTGAGCAGGTCCGGTTGGCGCAGGGGCTGGAAAATGTCCTGGACGATCTGGGCCTGGAGTTGGCGCATTTCCTCCGCAGAAACATCCTTGAACAGGGGCAACACCTTGAGGTCTTTGGCCAGCCGCTGGATCGCCATCTCCACCCGCCAGGGCAGCCTGGATTCCATCACGATCAGGTCGTCCTCGAAAATGGCCGAAATCTCCGGAATCTTGTTTTCCACCAGCATGCGCGTGAGCAGCCGGCCGGATTCCCTCGCCTCTCCCTTATCCACCGCGGGATCGCTCATGATATCCACGAACCGCGAGAAATGGTCCTCGCTGATCGATCTCTTGAGGGCAAGGTTGACCAGCCGTTTCCGCTCGAAATAATCCATGTATTTGGGAACGAATAGGTCCGCGGTTCCAACCCCCAGCAACTTCTTGAGCGTGATCGGCTCCTCGCTCACGCCCAAGACCAGAAATTCGGTTTCCTGCCCGACCTTGTGCTGGAGCATGAAACCCAGTTCGTCATTTTCTCCCACGGCTTGCTTGAAATCAGAGAACAGCCCGGCCTTGGCTTGGGAGGCGCCTGGATGCTCGGGCGAATAATAACCGCTCCGGAGCAGGGCTTTGACCAGAGACTGCGCGAACTTGCCCACCGGCGCGAAATCCGAGAGGTCCTCTCTGCGGTCCGGACTAAAGTCAACAACCTTTCGTTCCGAAACCTTTGGTTTATCCTCCTTATTCTCCTTCCGCTCCTCCTTCTTCACAACCCATTTTCGGAGTTGGCTCACAGGATCCGCAGCCGGTTCTTCCCCCGAAACCGGCTCTTCAACTTCCTCGTTCTCGATCCGCCTGGGCGCGTAGCCCTCCAGCAACTCGCTGTAGGCCGGCAACTCCCAGAGTCGGTCCAGCAAAACTGCTATTTCTTCCCGGACGATTATCCGCGCTTCCACGGATTTGGTATCCGGACTTTGGCTTTCAACTTTTACCAGAATTTTTTGCGGACCCGGCAACTCCGGCAGAAACACCTCCAGTTCCAATTCCTCACCGGGCACGCACTTTCTGCTCAGCGGCAGGGTCACCCGGCCCGAGGCGATCGAATCCAAAAATTTCTTCAACGATTTGCCGATTTCCGGGAAGGTCAGTTTGATCTTTGGGGCCACCGAGTCCATATTATCACTTTGCCTATTCCAATTCAAAAAAATACGATTTGAGTTGCTCGCTTCGCGTCTGGATGTGCGAGCGACCTTGGTCGGGCTTCGGGGTGTAGACACTCTTGCTTGCCCTCCGAAGTCCCGTCTTGCCGCGGGACGAAGGAAGGGTCTGCACACAACTAAGAATTTCAATGAGTTGCACTTTTCTTGCTCAAGATACTCCTT
>CAIUDS010000565.1 GCA_903897985.1 uncultured delta proteobacterium | reverse complement strand
CGGCCTCAAGACCACCGGCAACCCCATTGCCCGCTTCAAGAGTTATTTCCCGCTCTTCATCCCGGTGTTCCTTTCCGCGCTCCGCCGCGTTGACCACCTCGCCATCGCGCTCGAATCGCGCGGGTTCGGCGCCGGGCTCAAGCGGACGAGTTGGGTGGAATATCAATTGGGCGTCAGGGATTATTTGTTTTTGGGCGCGATCGTTCTGGTCGGCGGAGCGTGCCTTTACCTCCGGCTCCAAGGCTTAGGGGTTGTCGCACTTGCCCCCTGACCAGGCCGCGAGATCGCGTTGGATGTTCTGGTTCAGATAGTCGTGCCCGCTCTTGCGGTTCCAGCGCCGGATGAGGAAATAGAGGGACGCGCCGACCAGGAGCCAAGCGAGAAAAAATCCCATCCAGAAATAGTTGAGCTGCGATAGACACATGACCATGGCCATGATCGCGAGCAGCAAGCCGGCGCCGGGGCAGAGGTAATAGAGGATTCCCTTGAGCCGGAAGGGCGCGGATGCGTAGCGGTGAGGCAGGAGTTTTCGGAAGCGGAGCACGGCGATCATGACCGGGACAAAGATGATGAGGCTGCCGATGGACGCGAAAGTTTCAAAGGTGCCGTAGGGGACATTCATGAACAGGGACGCGGTGCTGAGGATCCAGACGATGGTGAGGAACCGGTGGGGGGTGTGGTGCTGGGGGTGGACCACGGAGAGCCAGGGCGGGAGCAGGCGGTCGTCGGCGACGACCAGGACGGACTTGGTGGCCCACATGAAGGTGCCGTTGATGGTGGTGGTGATGGCGAGGAACGCGCCGCCGATGATGAAGAACCGGCAACCGACCGGTCCGAGGATGAACGCGGCCTGTTCGCTGAGCAGTTTGCCGGCTGATTGCTGCCAGGGCAAAACCCCGACCGCGACGACCGCGATCAGGACATAGAGCACGGTCACGCAGGGGATGGCGATGAGGAGCGAGAGCGGGATGTTGCGGCCGGGGTTCTTGATTTCGGCGCCCAGCTCGATCACGGAGTTGGACCCGAGCAGGGAGAAGGTCAGGATGGCCGCGGCGCCGAACAGTCCGAGCGCGCCTTTGGGGAACAGGGGTGTGAAATTTTCCGGTTTGACCTGGCCGAGTCCGGAGGCGCTGAAATAAATGAGCGCGCCGATCAGGATCGCGACCATCAGGGCTTGCACATAGCCGGCGAGTTTGAGGTCGCGCAGGTTGGCGAGATAGAAGACGGTGAGGATGGCGGCGCCGGCGAGTTTGACCGTGAGGGGCGCGGGATGGTAATTGGGGAACGCGGCGAGGAAATATTCCGCGGCCTTGAGCGCGTAGAGCGGGAACGCGCCGGCGATGGTGCCGAGGGCGAAGCCCCAGATGCCGAAGAAGGACCAGCCGGGGTTGAACAGCCGGGAGGCGTAGCGGTAGGTCCCGCCGGCGCAGGGGATGGCGGAGCCGACCATGGCCAGCGAGAGCATGATCAGGATGATGGGGAGGGCGGCGATGATGAAGGAGAGCGGGACCGAGGGCCCGGTCAGCTTGATGCCCATGCCGATGAGCACAAAGATGCCGGCGCCGATGGTGGTGCCGATCTCGACCGCGATCAGGCTGGGAAGCCCGAGCGACCGCTTCAAGCCAAACTCGTTTTCCGACATGGCGCGGATTATATCATTTTTTCGCGGAATTCGGAACTCAATTCATCCACCGATTACACAGATGAACACAGAGAATTTTTTAAAATCTGGGCTTTGATATCTGAGCTTCGGCGCAACGCGCTGACACCTGTCGATCGGCTGCCTTGTCCGCCATAGTCCGGCCTTAAAGTGGGATGAAGGCGGAAGCCCCGCCTCCCGGGAGTGAAAGCGCTTGCCTGGGTGTGGCCCCTGGAGTTCACAAGCCTTTCATCCCCGCATCAAAGGAGTAAGTATCTAAGTATCAAGCTACTTAGATACTTACTGAAAAGGCATGTGATTGTTGGTGCTCAAGGCGTTCTTTTCAGCGCAAAGGGAGGAAGTATCTTAGTATCTTGCTATTAAGATACTTCGTTCTTTGGATAAGAGGCGGGGAGAGTTGAGGGGGGAGGATAGGAAGAGATGGGTGGAAAGGGAAAAGGGGCGCGGCGCGCGGAATCAGGCGGGGAAGCAGAGCGACCGCTTCAACCCGAATTCGTTTGCCGACATGGCGCGGATTATATCAATTTTTCGCGGAATTCAGACCTCAATTCATCCACCGATGACACCGATTAAATCAGATTAAAGCCGGGGAAATGGAGGGACCGGAGGACGGGATTAGTGTTCAGTGCTCGGTGTTCAGGGGGCGGGAATTCGGACCTCAATTCATCCACCGATGACACCGATTAAATCAGATTAAGGCCGGGGAAACGAAGGGACCCACACCACAGGACGATGTCGGTTGGGGCTTTGCTATAATCAGACCCCCGTAGGGCGCAATTCGTTAACTATAAACTTTAGACCTGACCCCGCGGTCTTTTCCGGAGCGGAGGGGATTGTCTGGAGCAGGTGCCCTCTTGGCACAGTAACCAGCGTTGAAACCAAAGCCAGAAGCTTATATAATAGATATTTAGGGAGGTGAATAAAATATTCCCAAAAGCCGATGATTCTGCGAACGAAAAAAAGGTCAATGAAAAAAGGGTTGCAAAGCTCTTTGCAAAAGTATGCCCCCTTAAGATCAAAATTGACTCTATTGAAAATCGAGACCCACCTGAACCCGACATTTTATGCGAACGAGAAAACGGGCAAAAGGTTGCTTTAGAATTAGTGGAAGTTATTGATGAAGGATTGGCAAAATCAGTCTACACAAGTAGCGGCAAGGGCGGCTCTTATGGACATCCAATTATTAAACAAATTTGTAAAAAGCTTTCTAAAAGCAAAAATTATGACACCAAAGCCAGAATGGAATTGCTAGTCTATTATGACCTTCAGCCCCAAATGCCAACCAATGTATTGAAACCTACTTTGGAGGAACATTCGATGATGTTGAAAAAGAAATTAAGAAAATCCGATTTTAAGAAAATTTGGATATTCAATGATAGGACCTCAGAAATTTTATACCAAATAACATAGACATTAAGGCAATTAAATGGATGGGCGAATTGCATTCTCCCTTCTTATGAAAGGGCGGTCGGAGGGCCGCCCTTTCTGCATTTCCTTAAAGCTTCTTAGGAGGAGCTAATCTTGATGTTTTGGTGGGCCATGCTCAATCGGCTGAAGCAGACTGATGAGAATCTTGTGTGACCCGGAGATCATCATCCATTGAATAAATATAGATATGATATTGGGGCCCAGAAATATTCAATTGCCTCCCGGCGTCTTCTTTTAACTCGCAGACGGTTTCATAACTGAACCGCAAAGGGTTATACAGCGAACTTCGCACCACAACCAGTATCTTGTTTGCGCGGCGCAATGGCGATTCTGCTTTATGTGATCCGGCCAGAATTTCTCGGGCCTTGATTGAGGTTGACACAGACGGCGCTATGACCGCCATGCCTTTATCGTTTGCCGGATATATGGATGACATGGATGAAATGATTTCTTTTGCCAGCTGCTGTTGTTCCTCGGGGCTAAGTTTGGCAATGCCCGTAACCGTCCATCGATTTTTCGGAATGATATCTTGAAGAGTAATTCCTTGAGCATGCGATTCAGCCATCATGGCTATAATAAAGATCAGTGCCCAAAAGAATGCCATTTTTTTCATAAAAAGTCCTCCCTTCTTCTCTGAAGCGAAAAAAAGCTCATTTCTGCGGCTTGGGTGCCATAATGACCAAGCCGTCACTGCTGAGCTTGGTCAAGGTTTCTTTTGCCAGCGAACTCATCATGGTGTTGAAATCGGCGTAGGCGTTTCCTGCAGTGAGGGAGCTTGCCACCCACGCATTACTGTTTTTCTCAACATCGATTAAAGTGCATTCGCACTTGAGGCGCGGTTTTGAAACAGTATAGCCGGCCGAATTGTTCGTATCGCAGTGCATGTTACCGTAAGCATCCTTCCGGCAATTGGTGCTGGATTTTCCAGGCACATATTGTTGCTTCTCATATGCGTCCTTAAAGGAAACAACCAGCTCCGCGTCAATTCCATTGTCCTTCAGTATCTTGGCTTTCTCCTCCGCAGAGTAGGTTCTTGTGGGCAGTATAAGATCGAGAGAAGCGACGCAATTTATTCCCTGCTCGCGAAAAGCTGCGCAAAAATCATATTCTGCGGATTTTCTCTCTCCAAGATCCGAAAACTGGCCCGTCACCACTATATTCTTGTAACTTTTTCCCGCAAATTGCGGATCTTTGAAAGCTTCAATCTGCGAGACGGCGCAGCCCGAGACGCAAACCAATACCATCGCCGCGACTACATAGATTCCCATGATTTTTCTCATTTTAAAAGCCTCCTTTTTTCATTCGATTATAGCCAAGGGTAATGACAGATCCGGTCAATGGGATTTAAGATTTTCGAGTTTTCTTGATGGCCTCCTCCTTTTGTCATTCCCCTTTCAGTGGGCCTTCGAGCGATCGCGCCGCTTGGGCCTGGATAACAGTCTACCTATTTTTATCAGTTTTTGAAAAGGGTGTCAAGTGATAGGGGCTTTCCATCCTCCTCCGCTCGGATTGCCGAGCTACGAAGGACAAGCCGGAAAGCCCGTACACGCAGCCCCATCCTTCGTCACGCTTCAAGGCGCGACTTCCACCTTCGCTAAAGCTTCGGAGGACAGGACGGAGGGCAAGCAAGAGTGGCTGCGCCCCGCTGGAATAGTCTGCGACCAGGAGATTGAAAACCCCATGGGGTCAAACCCAGACCTCTGCCTTCGCCATCATTGTTATCTGGCCTTCCTGCCCAGGTCGTCCTCGTTGAGGGTGGCGAAGTATTGCAAGCGCTTCAACTCATCGCCCGCGACCGGTTGAGCAAAGATGTCCGTGTCCAGGTGGAGCCGCATTCTGGTTTCCGGGTTGTAGCGGGGCCAGTCGGGTCCCGCCGGGGCGGGACCGTTAGGATTCCCGGTCTTGGCGAAATTGGTCCAGTAATCTGTCATCCGCTCGGACAGGGGCTTGGCCTGGAGCGCGACCTTGCTGGGGAAGGCCAGGGCCAGTTCGGAGGCCGGGAAATGGAGGTCCAGGTTCCCGAAGACAAAGGGAAGCTCGAGGCCGTGACAGGCCCCCAGGAAACTGTTCCCGCGTTCCTCGTCCCAGTCAAAGCGGTAATAATACACGGGCACATAGGCCGAGAGCTTTTCCGCCGCGTCAAAGCCGCGGGAGACATAGGTGTCAGTAATGATCGCGCCGGAGATCATGATGGGCGGGTGGTAGTCGTCAAGGGCATACATGGCCAGGACCTCGTCGGCCTTGGTGCCCATCCTCTGCTTCAGCGTTTGCAGGACCTTTTGACGGGAGGCGAAATAGCCGCCCGGCTGCATGAGCACAAAGAGTTTGCCCTCGTCCCGGTTGTTGCCGACCAGGACGGGGACGCGGTTGAATTTTCCCTGGGCGAACAGGTCCGCGGGCCGGGCGGTCAGGAACCACCCGTCCATATGCGCCGTGAACTCGAGCTCGCGGCGTGAGCCGAGGGTGGTGGCCAGCTTATCGGCTGGAAGCGCCCGCAGGCAGGATCGGGCATCCTCCCCGGCACAGCCCAGCTTCTTCACGAACTCGCGGCTGTTCTCAAAGCCCGAGGCCAGGGTCTGGACATCGTCACAGCGTCCGCTCTCGATGATGGCGCGCTGGAACAGGCCCGCGGCCCGGGGCGAGGCCAGTTGTGCGCAGACCGAGCGGCCGCCCGCGCTCTCGCCGAAGATGGTGACCTTGTCCGGGTCGCCCCCGAAATTGGCGATGTTGTCGTGGACCCATTGGAGGGCCGCGATCTGGTCGAAGAGCCCGTAATTTCCGGTGGACCCGTTCGGGTCTTCTTTAGCCAGCTCGGGCAAGGCGAGGAAGCTGAGCGGGCCCACGCGGTAGTTGATGGTGACCACCACCATGTCGTGTTGCGCGGCCAGGTTGGCCCCGCGATACATCTCGTAGGAGCCCGAGCCCATGACGAAACCGCCGCCGTGGATCCACACCATCACCGGGAGCCGCAGGCTGTCCTGGGTTTTCGGCCGCCAGACATTGAGATAAAGGCAATCCTCGCTGAAGGACTTGCTCTTGCCGCCGGCCCCGAAGATTTCATTCTGAACGCAGGACGGGCCGTAATCCGCGGCAGCCAGCGTTCCGGTCCGGCCGGTGGGCGGCCTCGGAAGACGAAAACGGAGTTCCCCCACGGGCGGCGCGGCATAAGGAATGCCCTTGTAGGAGCAGACAGCCAGGTCCTTTTCGCCCTGGCCCGTGATCGGCCCCTGAGCGGTGGCGACCGGCCGGGAACAGAAGTCCGCTTCGGACAAGGACGACCCAGACCGAAGCCAAGAAAAAAGAGCGATGAAAAGCGCCGCGCCAACGATAATGAGTTTTCTCATCTCGACCCCCTTGAGCCTGGAAAACAGTATTCTTTTAACAGGTTATGAAAAATTTGTCAAGGCAAAAATGAATCTTGCCAACCCAGAGTTTTTCAGAGGCCCTCATAATTCAACTGGACCAGCGGCGCGCGCGTTTTGGAGTGCGGACTTCGGCGAGCTCAGTCGAGCCGTCGCTTGAGACCGCTTTGACTCCGCCGGGGCTGGACGCGGCGGATGGCGAGGATGGCCACGAGTCAGGCCTCTACGCTGAGGTTCGCGCATCCACCTTCGCTGACTGAAAGATCGAGCGAGAAGAAGCTACGGTGGACATGAAAAGCGGCGTCAAGCCGCCGCACTCCAAAGTGGCTGCGGCCGGAATTTTGTTCGCAGGCCCCTCCTTCGTCACGCTTCAAGGCGTGACTACGGAGGGCAAGCAGGAGTGTCCGCCCCCCTAGAATCAGGAGTGATTGAGGCGGGCTTCGAGGTCGTTGAGGATGCGCATCATCACGATGTAAGCGAAATGGGGGCCGTGGTGGGGGTTGAAATATTTATGGACCTCGGCGTCGCCGGCGTATTTGGTGGACATGTAGTAGTAATGGTCGGAGGTGGAGAGTTTTCTCCAGTCGGCGATCAGGTCCAGGTCCCGCGAAGCCATCACCTGCGATTCGAGCGCATAGAGCTTGTCCATGGCGTTGCGCTGCATGGGGTTTCCGAGCCAGGCCGAGAGGTCCCGCTCGGTGTCGGCCCAGGACACCCAGCTCGGGCAGGCCAACTCGTCGTGGGCCGGATATTTTTCCGCGACCTGCGAGGGGGTGAGGATTTCGAGGTTTTTGTGGCTGAGCATGGCTTCGGGGAGGTAATCGAGGAACTCGAAGATGCCGGTTTCGGGCCATTGGTGTTCGCCGAAGGTTTCGTAGTCAATGAAGATGGGAATGATGGGACCGGGACTGGAGGCCGCCCAGGACGCCCATTTGTCGGCGAAGAGCGGAAACTCGGACCACATATGCGCGGAGAAGCGGTAGCCGATGTCGTCGGAGAGGCGGTAGTTGCGGAGCATGACCTTGAGGTGGTCGGTGCCGCGCGCGCGGTAGAGTTTGCCCGAGCCGTTCTCGCCGATCAGCCAGTCAATGCCCTCGGCCATGACGGCCTTGAAGCCCAGGTTGTGGACGAGCCAGGCCAGGTGGTCGGAGTAGATCAATTCGGTGTTGCGGAAGGTGGTGGGGGTAACCCCGAACAGCGTTTGCAGTTTCTCGCGGTGGAAGTTGACCTGCCGCTCGAACTCGGCCTTCGAATACACCGAGCAGAGCGAATGGTAATAAGTCTCAGCCAGGAACTCCACCCCGCCGGTCGAAACCAGGTCGCGGAAGCTGTCAATCACCTCCGGCGCGTATTTTTCCATCTGCTCGAGCGCCACCCCGGTCACGGAATAACTCACCCGGAACTTGCCTTTATGCCGCCGGATCAGCTTGGCCATCAGGCGGTTGGTGGGGAGGTAGCATTTTTTCGCCACCTTGCGCATGATCTCGCGGTTCTGCTTGTCGTCAAAATAATGGTGGTTATTCCCGATGTCCAGAATATGGTAATTCCGCATCCGGAACGGCTGATGAACCTGAAAATAAAAACAAACCGTCTTCAATGAACGCTTCCCGACAACAACCGCTTATACTCGGCCATGCAAATTCTGCCCGAGTCGTTCCAGTTCAGTTTCTTAACAATCGGCCACAGGTTCTCCATCTGTTTCTCGACCAGGGCCGGCGACTCCAACAGTTCCAGCGAGTACCGGCTGAACTTGTCCGTATCCCAGAAGTTCGCCTTGGGCACATTTTCCAGAAATTCCGCCACGCCGCTCTGCTTGCTGATCACAACCGGCACCCCCTCGCACAGGGCCTCCAGCGCCACCAGCCCGAACGGCTCCGAGACTGAAGGCATCATGAACAGGTCCGACTCCCGGATCAGTTTTTTCACATTCAGCTCGGGCAGGAACCCGCCGAAAAGGATATGAGTCCCCAGTCCCAGGTCCGCAACCCGTTCGATGATGGGATGGGCCAGGTCTCCCCAGCCGGCGATGATAAATCTGAGGTCTTGCCGCTTTTCCAGCATTTTCCGCGCAATTTCCACCAGGTATTCCGGCCCTTTTTGCCAGGTGATCCGGCCGATATACAAAATCTGCCGATATTTCCTGCGCGTCGGAGTTTTCCGCTTCGGGCGCTTATTGCCGTTCAAGTCAACCCCGTTGTGGACCACCACGATCTTGGATTCCGGGATCTGGTAATGTTTCATCACCTGTTCCATCTCGTACCGGCTCACGCACATCACCAGGTCCGCGGAGTTCAAGCCGAATTTCTCGACCTCGCAAACCCGCGGGTTCGGATAGGGCGCACGGTCCGCCTCGATCGAATGCACATGAACAACCAGGGGAACGCCCAGGACCTTTTTCGCGGCCACCCCGGCCTTGTAGGTCATCCAGTCATGGCAATGAATAATGTCAAACGGTCCCTTTTCCGCGATCTTCTGCCCGAGCCAGGCAAAAATTTCCATTTCCGAGAACAGGTCCGGCCCGTAAATCAGCCGGGCCTTGGAACCGGAGCCCAGGGATTCCTGGTACCACTTCTCGTAATCCTCCGGCCGCAAATAACCGCTGAGGATCGGCAAAATCTCTTGCTTATCAAGGGGTTGGCCCGCGCTGAGCTTCGCATGGATTTGCTCCGCGGAAACGATCTTAAGGTAGCGAGGGGATTTTTCATAATACCTCGGCATCACAAAAGTGATCTTGCCTCCCTGGCGCGCGATGCCCTTGGTCAAGCCATGACAGGCCACGCCCAGCCCGCCGCTGATCAACGGCGGAAATTCCCAACCAAACATCAAAATCTTAATGACGACTCCCTCCGAACAGAATTTACAGGTTAGATTCCTTAATTTACACTTACGTTCCCTATTATAACCATTTTTCCCCCATTTTGTCAAGTCCCAATTTTGGCGGCAAATAAATTTGAAAAAAATAAAGTCAAAAAAGTATAGAAGCCCTTGGCAAAGCTCGGGCGCAATTGACAGATCGGCTTGGGCATACTATAGTTTCGACAAAATCCAGGGGCTTGCCCCGGGATTGAGAAAAATGGCGGATTCTCAAACAACTTTCTCGAAAAAAATTCTATTTTTCCTGGTCTATCTGCTGGGCCTGTTCGGGGCGATCATTGCTCTTGACCGCCTGGTCATAGCGCATTTCGCCGACAAGCAATATGACGATGGCATGGTTTTGCCGCCTTTTACCCGCATCCAGATCAAGACCATTGAATACTCCTATCAGGTTTATGTTAATAATTTTGGGTTCCGGGATTCAGAATCCAACGCCGAGAAGTCGCCGCAATACCGGATCCTGGCCATCGGCGATTCCTTTACCTACGGCTGGGGAGTCGAGATAGGGCAGACCTGGCCAAAGGTCCTCGAGAAGATCCTGAACGACCAGGGCCGGAAAATCGAGGTGGACGACCTGGGCAAACCCGGGGCCGGACCCAGGGACTATGCCGACATCGCGGAAAAAGCCATCCCGGTGCTCAAACCCGATCTGGTCATTATCGGAATGCTCCAGGGCGACGATCTTGCCCAGGCTCAGCCCGGCGAAGCAAGCGCGCCGGAACCGGGGAACAGAACTGTTCGTCATATCCTGGCTCGTTGCCTGCGAAGGACCTTCCCTTATACTTCGAGCCTGATCGCAAAAAAGTTTATGCCCGTGATCCCCAGCCGGGAGCTTCATAACGCCTGGAAGAAGCAGGCCGCTCAGACTTTGGCGCAATTCAACCCGGAACAAAAAGCCCGGTTCCAGGCGCTTGACTATCAGATCAAGGAATGGTTCGCGGCCGGCGAGCTGAACCCTGCGGTGATTTATATTGCCGTTTCCAATCCCGATTATTTCCTGGAGCTGGAAGACCTCGCATCGGCCAAAACCAGGGAACATATCGCGGAGATGGCCAAACAACTCGACCGGATCAAGAAGGTTGCCGACCAAAATGGCGCCCGGGTGATCGTGGTTTCCGTGCCCCAGCGGGTCTATATCAGCCCGGCGGATTTTGAAACGCCCATCCGTTTCGGCTTCAACCTCGATCCCAAAATGCTTTCCTCCGACGCGATGGATCAGGCCATCAAAATGGCCGCGGACCAGGCCGGCCTGGAATTCTGGCAGGTCACTCCCCAGTTCCGCTCCGCCTCTAAAACCTCCCATCTCTTCTTCCCCCTCGACGGCCACTTCAACCCCCAAGGCCATGCCCTCTTCGCAGAACTCCTCGCGGGTCCAATGGGCAAATTCATCAAGTAAGCGCAATCCTTTGTAACCTGGAATTCCAGGGTAGCCTACGCCTCCCTTGGGGAATTGGATTTTAATTGACAACGCCGAGTTGAATGTGATATTATTCAAGGTGGAAAAAGAATATGTAGACAAGACCATAACCCGGGCTTCCTGACCCGAGGAGGGGAACATGAAAGGGTTTAAGAGACTGGCATGTTTAGGGGGTATAGGCTTGACAACCCTCATCGGCTTCAGCCCGATGATCATGGCCGAGCCTACCCTGTCCGGCGCCAACTACTGGGGCGATTCCGGCAATGCCTCGATTGACGGCCCGGATGTGAGCCAACTT
>CAIUDS010000564.1 GCA_903897985.1 uncultured delta proteobacterium | reverse complement strand
GCGACTCCAGGTCGTCCCGCAAGCGCGCAGTCCCGCAAAAAAGCGGCTCTGGACTCGGATGGATGAAATCCTCCGACCCCAGTTCCCGCGAGACCCCGGCCAGCTTCCGCCCGCGCGGAGCTTCCGCCAGCAACGGCAGTTGTCCCCCGCCCGCAATCCGCTCCGACTTCCCCCTCCGCGTTCTATTGTTTTTAACCATAATTTGATTATATATTTATTAAATGGCATCAAGTAATCATGCTTAAGCCCTCGAGAAAATCGACACCCTATCAAGCCGGGAATGACAGAAAGGGGCTCTGGAGTTATTTTTCAACACCCGGTTAAAGCCATAGGGGATCCGAACCTCCAAATTCCAATCTTCCCATTACGCCCTGAACGCGTGGCTGCTGATGCGTTGCGCCTTTTGCCGCTTTGAGGTAGAATTTCGGCCACGAGGAGGGAAAGATGACCAGGAAAATAATTTCGGGGTTGATCATTTTGGCCGCGGTCCTTTTCACGCAAGTATCCGCCGCGGAAAACAATTTAAAAATGTTGCTCAAGCAGGGTTGGCAGGTGCAGTCCTCGGCCAAGGTCAAAGCCAAAGGGGAGACGCTGTCGCAACCGGGATATAAGGACGGCCAATGGTATGACGCGAGCGTCCCCAATACCGTGCTCGCGGTGCTGACCGCGAACAAAGTTTATCCGGACCCGTATTTCGGGATGAACCTGAGCAAGATCCCGGGAAATTTCCCCAAGCCGTTTGATGTCTATGGCTCGCCGCGGTCACCCCTCAGCCCGTTCCGCAAGCCCTGGTGGTACCGGACCGAGTTCACGGTCCCGGCCGAGTTCCAGGGCAAGAAGCTCATGCTCCATTTCGACGGGATCAATTTCAAGGCCAACATTTTCCTCAATGGCAAAAAGCTGGCGGACGCGGAAGCGATTGCCGGGCCGTTCCGCATATTCGAGTTCGATGTCACTGACTTTGTCAGCCCCGGGAATGCAAATGCTTTGGCGGTTCAAGTCTTCCAGCCCACGGGCGAAGACCTGGCCATCACCTGGGTGGACTGGAACCCGGCGCCGCCGGACCGGGACATGGGACTGTGGAAGGATGTGTATCTGACCGCGAGCGGGCCGGTGGCGTTGCGGTTCCCGGATGTGATCAGCGAGGTGAACATTCCCGCGCTGGATCAGGCGCATCTGACCGTGCTGGTCGAGACCGGGAACCTGACCGGCCAAGAGGTCAGCGGAACGCTCGAGGGGATGATCGGCGACCTCAAGTTTTCACAAGAGGTAAAACTCGGGCCGAAAGAGAACCGGCTGGTCAGTTTTTTGCCGGACAAGTTTCCGCAGTTGAATATCGCGAATCCCAAGCTCTGGTGGCCGGCGCAGCTTGGGCCGCAGAACCTTTCGGACTTGAGCTTGCAGGTCAAGGTCAAGGGCGAGGTTTCGGACCAGGAGACGCTCCGGTTCGGAATTCGGAAAGTCACCTCGGAGTTCACGAAGGAAGGGTATCGGATGTTCCGGATCAACGGCAAACCGATCCTGATCCGGGGCGCGGGCTGGGCGCCGGACATGATGCTGCGGTATGACGAGGACCGGCTGGAGGCTGAAATCCGGTATGTGAAGGAGATGAATCTGAACACCATCCGACTGGAGGGCAAGCTCGAGTTTGATAAATTCTATGAAATTGCGGATCGGGAAGGGGTGATGATCATGCCCGGCTGGTGCTGCTGCGACCATTGGGAACGGTGGGGACGGTGGGACCAGGAAGACTATACAGTTTCCGCGGCCTCGTTAAAGGACCAGTGCCGGAGATTGCGCAGTCATCCGAGCGTGTTGGCGTGGCTGAACGGCTCGGACAATCCGCCCCCGAGCGAGGTCGAGAAGACCTATCTGGACACGCTGGAGAGCTGCTCGTGGCCGGACCCGGTGGTGTCGTCGGCGACTGAGCAGGTGGCGGCGTTCAGCGGCCCGTCGGGCGTGAAGATGACCGGGCCTTATGAATATGTGGTGCCGGTCTATTGGTATGCGGACACCAAAAGGGGAGGGGCCTGGGGGTTCAACACCGAGACCAGCCCGGGGCCCGCGGTGCCTCCGATCGAAAGCCTGAAGAAGATGCTGCCGCAAGACAAGCTCTGGCCGATCAACGAGGTCTGGGAATATCATGCCGGACGGGGAGCTTTCGGGAACCTCAAGCAATTCACCAAAGCCATTGACAACCGTTATGGAGAAGCGACGAGCGCGGAAGACTATGCCAAGAAATCCCAAGCCATGACTTATGAAGGCGAGCGGGCAATGTTCGAGGCCTTTGGCCGCAACAAATACCATTCCACCGGCGTGATCCAGTGGATGCTCAATACGGCTTGGCCGGGCATGATCTGGCATTTGTATGACTACTATTTGCGGCCGGGCGGGGGATATTTCGGGACCAAACACGCGTGCGAGCCGCTCCACATCCAGTATTCCTACGACGACCAGACCATCTATGTGGTCAACAGCTATTACCAGTCCTTCGCAAACCTGAAAGCCCTGGTCAAGGTCTATAACCTGGACATGTCCGAAAAGTTCTCAACGGAACAGGCGCTGAGCGTGGGCGAGGATTCCAGCACCAAGGTCATGGCCTTGCCGGAAATCAGCGGCTTGAGCAAAACCTATTTTGTGAAATTGGAGCTTTGGGACGCGGATGGGAAGCTCCGGAGTTCGAACTTTTACTGGCTTTCCACCCGCAAGGAAGAGCCGGATTGGCTGGCCAGCTCGTGGTATTTCACCGCCACTAAATCTTTCTCCGATTTCAACGCATTGCAAGAACTTCCTAAAGTTGAACTTAAGGCCAATGCGGTTTTTGGAAATAAGGTCTGCGGACAGGAGTGTCCGCACCCCGAAGGTCAGGCGGTGGTAACGGTGGAGAATCCGAGCAAGTCCCTGGCGTTCATGGTGCGGCTGAAGATAAACAAAGGGCAGGGCGGCGAAGAAATCCTGCCGGTGTTCTGGGAGGACAACTATTTCAGCCTATTAGCTGGAGAAAAAAGGGAGATCATCGGGCATTATTATTTGAAAGACTTGGGCGATGCAGAGCCGAGTCTGGAAGTAAGTGGGTGGAATGTTGTGGGTAAAAGTTACTGATTAAAGACGCAGGGCCGGGTTGACCCGACCCTGCGTCTTTTTATTTCCGAAAAAGATTTACGGGGTGTAAACTCCTCCGTTGTTATAAGTCATGCCGTAGGTTCCACCCCAGACGATTATCTTATTCCCGGTCGAGACCATGGAGTGTCCATACCTTGCCTCGGGCGCGTGCGGGGTTTCCATTATGGTCCAGGTATCCCCGACCGGGTCGTAACCGCCGCCGGACCGGAGTCCGGTGGAACTGGTCTCTCCACCCCAGACCATCATGAGCGGAGTGGCCAAGCCGCTGACCCAGACCGCAGGATGTTTCTGGCGGGCGGCGGCCGCGTTAATCGTGCTGGTCGGGGTCCAACTGTTTCCGGACGGGTCATACTGAGCGCCGGTGTTGGAAATGTCGTAGTCGCGTCCGCCCCAGACGATCATTTTCGATCCGGTCCAGACCGCGCTGTGCCAGTATCGGGCTGAGGGAGCGTTGGTGGTGCTGGTGGTAGTCCAGGAGTTTCCGGCCGGGTCATACATGGCGCCGGTGTTGGTGGTGCCGCTGACATAACCGCCCCAGACGATCATCACCGGGGTTGCCAGGCCGGAGGCCCAAACCGCGCTGTGCCAAGCGCGGCCGGCGGGCGCGTTGGCGGTGTTGGTGGCGGTCCAGCTATTGGCGACCGGGTCGTAAATGCCGCCATCATTTTTGCGGCCGTTGTTGCTGCCGCCCCAGACAATCACCTTGCTGCCGGTCCAGACCATGGTATGGTCCGTCCGGCCGATGGGGGCGTTGGTAGTGCTGGTGGCGGTCCAGGTGTTGGCGCTTGGCTTGTAGATGCCGCCGGTGTTCAAGTAAACCGTGCTGGTATCATAATATTCACCGCCCCAGACGATCATCTGAGCGTTCGCGGTGTCCCAGACCGCGGTATGGTAAATTCTTCCATGCGGCGGATTGGTGGCCCAAATGTTGGTCCAACTATCTGCGGTTGGATCATACCGGGCGCCGGTATCGAGATCGCTGCCGCCGCCCCACACGATCATCTCGCTGCCGGTCCAGACCGCAGTATGGTAGGATCTCGCGCTGGGCGCGTTGGTAGTGGAAGTCGGGGTCCAGGAGCCCACGCCCAGGACAACATCCCAACTAAAGATGTACGGGGTTTTGTCCCATACCCCGTTCTTTCCCGCCTTGACCTGAAACTGATGCGGACCCTCGGTCAGATCGGTGTAGGTTATCCCGGTCCTGGCGCATTTGGTCCAACCCGCCGAATCCAGGTTGCACTTGAAGGTGCAGGGCTTGGGCTTGCATGTGTAGGTGAAGTCAACGGTGGTGGAAAAGAGCGGGTTATCCGGCAGACTGTAGTAGCTGACGATGGTCTTGGGCCGGGTCGTCGCGGCGCTGATCGCCTGGTTGAAAAGCTGACCATCGTCACTTCCGGTCAAACCCGGACCATCGCTTTCCTCGTTGCCCGTGCCGCAGGCGAATATCCCCAGGCACGCCATCACAATGAATCCGATCCCAAAAGCTCTTCTCGTTTTCATAGCTAAGATTCCTCCTACAATTTTTTTTTCTGGTGGCCATCTCTTTGCTTTGGAAAAAACTGCGATCGGTTGATGGATACTTTAAAAAACCGTGGGTCATCCTTCAAGGGCAAGTATAGATTGTTCCTGAACCGCTGTCAACTTGAGACAAAAAATTTAAGTTAGACGGTGAACGGTTAAAGGTAAAAGGTGAGATGGTTCACCGGCCACCGTTAACCATTCACCTTTCACCCTTTACCGATTTCAGGGCCAATAGATACCGCCGGTATTGAAGGGGGCCGGGACGAACCCCTGAGCGCCTCCCCAAACGATCATGTTGGATCCGGTCCAGATCGCACATGCCAGCATCCGGCCGGTCGGGGCATTGGTGGTGGAGGTCGCGGTCCAGGAATTGTTTGCTGGGTCATATTTCCCGCCGGTATTGCTATAGTTGATATCCCCCCAGACAATCATCACAGGAGCAGGCACGCCTGTGGTCCAGACCGCGCTGTGATATTCCCTGGCCGAAGGGGCATTCACCGTTGAAGTGGCGACCCAGGAATTGGAGGACGGATTATAGCGGCCGCCGGTGTTAAGCCGAGTTGAGCTGATGCCGCCTCCCCAAATGATCATCTCGGTTCCGGTCCAGACCGCAGTGGTATATGTTCTGCCCGCCGGAGCGCGGCTGGTACTGGTTGGCGCCCAGGAATCGTTGCCTGGATTGTATCTGCCGCCGGTATTATACCAATACTCGGTGATTCCCTCAGAAGAATATCCGCCCCAGACAATCATTCGGGTTCCGGTCCAGACTCCCACCGGATTTTCCCTGCCGGAAGGGGCGTGGGCAATGGAAGTGGCGGTCCAGAAATTCGTATCAGGGTCGTAGATTCCCCCGGTGTTAAGATAGGTCCCGCCGATTCCGCCCCAGACAATCATTTTGGAGCCGGTCCAGACCGCGATATGGTAAGACCTGTTTTCGGGCGCATTGACAAAAGAAGTTTGAGTCCAGGAATCCAAGTTCGGGTCATAAATGCCGCCGAAAACGGATCCGCCGGTGCCGCCCCAGATAATCATTTTGGAGTCGGTCCAGACCGCGGAATGGGCATACCGCGCCGAAGGTGCGTTGGTGGTTGAAGTCGGGGTCCAGGAATCGCCCACCGGGTCATAGACGCCGCCGGTATTCACGGCTGCTGAGACATCATTTCCGCCCCAGACAATCATCTTGGAACCGGTCCAGACCGCGGAGAACTCGCGGCGACCGACCGGGGCGTTGGTGGTGGAAGTGGCCTGCCAGAAATTGCTCTGGCAACTCCACCCATACTGGTCCGGAGTGGGGTCGGTCTTGCCATTGGCCTTGGCCGTGGCCTTGACCGCGAAGGTGTGCGCGCCATCGGGGAGGTTCTGGTAGGTTTTCGGTGACTTGCATTTGGAAAAATGCGTGGTATCTAACGCACACTTGAAGGTGCAAAGTGGAGTGGTGCAGGAGAATTTGAACTTGGCGGTGGAGGAGTATGAGGGGTCGGGCGGCCGGTCCGTGGCGCTGATGATGGTGTCGGGCGCTTTGGCTGCGGCGCTTATCGCCGGAGCATAAGCCTGACCATCGTTGGTGGAAAGATTCTCATCCTGGTTGCCGGTCCCGCAGGCGGCCAGCGTCAGGATCGCACCGAACCCCAATAACCGGATGATTGCTTTTTTCATGTTCCCTCCTTTTTCAACCATGAACTATAAACCCCAAACCAGAAACCATATTTTACGGCCGATACACGCCGCCGTTGTTCATATAATCGGAGCCATCATATCCGCCCCAGACAATCATCCTATCCCCGGTCCAGACGCGGTATGCTACCGCCTTGCCGAAGGAGCACTGGCAAGTTTAGTTGCCGCCCAGACATTATTGATGTTCCAGTCATAGCTGTCCGGAGTCCGGTCGGTTTTTCCATTCGCCGTGGCTTTGACCCGGAAAACATGAGCTCCGCCCCAGAGTTTTTTATAAGTCGTGGGCGACGAGCAGGTTTTCCAGGCGCCGCCATCCAGTTGGCAATTAAAGGTGCAGGGCGGGGTGGTGCAGGAGAATTTGAACTTGGCAATGGAAGAAGCAGATGGGTCCGGCGGCCGGACCGTGGCGCTGATGGTGGTGTTGGGCGCGCCGGCTGCAGCGCTAATCGCCTGGTCAAAAATCTCCTGATCTTCATTCCCCGCGGAATCGGTTGCCTCGTTCCCGGTCCCACAGGCGAAGAAGACCAAGGTTACAGTCAAGCTCACTAGCAGCCCAATTCTTTTTAACTTCATAATCTAATCCTCCTTGCTGGTGCTGGTTAGGCCTTTTATATAAGCCACTGTTGCCAGAATAGCCCTTTGGAAGGGCTTGTCAAAACGGGTTGATCGCCGTGGCAAAGCAATCAAATGGCCGCTTGGAGATTGAATGATGGAGGGCGGGGGCGAGCATACCTGAGCGATCAAGTCCACTGGCTCGCTCTGGTGCTGGGGCAGGAACAATTTCGGGCAGCTTGGCGATAATAGCCTGTTCCGGGTGACTCCTTCGCTGGTCTTGAAGCCATAAGCGGATTTTTCTTCAAGAGAAAAGGGCAGGGCAGTTGGCTCTGCCCTTTTTATTTGCCGCTGAACGGGTTTTGATCCGAGGGTCTTGATTCCTCGGGAGGGCGGCCATCCTGAGACCAGCCCCGGGATTCATAGTATTCCTTGAGCATCGTTTGCATGGGACTGGCTGCATCCGCGCCGGCATCCTTAATTTCATAGCGCACACGGGCGGGAAGGTCGGCATCGGGCTTGAGCTTGAGCCGGTCAAGGTTGAACCAATACTTGGCCAGGAACGACCGCTCGCCGCACTTGGCCAGTTCTTCCCGGGTCATTTCCCAGTTCAAGCTGAACTTGAGCCATTGGCAAAGGGTGGTCGGGCCGACATCCGAGGGGTACATGAATTTGCACACGCCCAGATTATCATAGACCGTGGACAGGTCCTGCATGATGGCCACCATTTTCCCCTTGCCCGGAATTTTATGCCGGTCCAGGCCGCCCGGGAAGCCGAACTCAGCCATGTCAAAACCCTGCTCGACAAAATAGCTCATGGCCTCGTTGTGCGAGCCGCCGCGGGTGCCGATGGAATAGGAAACCATTAGACTCACGAACGCGCGCGGGTCGTGCATGGCGAGCTCGAGGCCGTGCGCTTGCATGGCAAAGTCCAATGCGTTCCTGCCGATCGTGAGCGCGGCTTTCCTGCTGCCCAAGGCCAAAAGTTCCCCGATCCCCTCCCGCTGGGCAATCGCGTCCAGCAGCTCCAGCAGGTATTTGCCGGAACCCCATTCGGGTTTGATCGGGTGGAAATCTTTTTCCGTGAGCAGGCCGTTCTCAAAACATTCCAGCGCGAACCCCGCGACCGCGCCCGCGGTAATCGTGTCCATTCCGTATTCATTGCAGGCCCGGTTCCCCGCGATCACCGCCAGCGGGTCGTCAATCAGGAGCAGCGAGCCCAGCGAACCGACGGTCTCATACTCGGGCATCGGGCCCTGGTAGTTCAGCTCCGGGACCGTGATCTGCTTGGCGCAGGCGATCGGGCAATGCGGGCAGGCCCGGCGTTTGCCATGAAATCTCGCCACCATGGCCTGGCCGGAAATCTTGTCCGCGCCGGGAAATTTCCGGAGCGCAAAATTTTTCACCGGCAGGTCGCCGATACCCTCGCGATAAACCACTCCGCAGGCCGTGCCGAATTTATTCTGGGCCTCGGATTTGATTCGGATTTTCTTGAGCAACTCCTTTTGCAGGGACTTGATCGCCTCCGGATCAACCGGCGCGAGTTTCCGCGAACCGGAAACCGCGATCGCCTTGATCTTTCTTCTTGCCCAGTCCGTGCCCATGCCGCACCGGCCCGCGGTCCGGTCGCCGCTGCGGATGCACGCGAACCGCACATCTTTTTCCGCGGCCGGGCCGATCGTGGCGAGCGCGTAAGCGCGGCCGAATTTTCTCTGAAGGGAGGATTCCGTTTGAGAGGTGGTCAGCCCGAGCAAATTTTTTGCCGGCTCAAATTCAACCCGGTCATCCGTGATCTTGAGCGTGATCCATTGCTCGGATTTTCCCCGGATCCAGACCAGATCAAACCCGGCCCGCTTGATCTGGATCCCGAGTTCGCCGCCCATGTTGGACTCGCCCCATCTTTGCGTGAGCGGGGAAATCGCGGCGATCCCGGTCTTGCTCGCGGTGAAAATGGGCAGGCCCACGAGCAGTCCCGGCGCGATCATCAGATCCTGTTGGTTGCCTTCAGAATAAAGCAGCCTTGCGGCCAGGCCGGTCCCGCCCAGATAGTCCCTGGCCCAGGCCGCGGGAATCTCGAATTCCCGAAAAGCGCGTCCGGCCAAGTCAATCTCGAGACCCCGGCCGAACCATGAGCCTTTAATTATTTTTCTTGGTTGCATGACTCAAAGAATAATTCCGCTGATCGGCATTACTAGCTTAGTTTCAAATCGCGGCAATAGCAAGCAGACCGTTTCTAAAAACCTGGAAACTTCGCGATCGATTCCTTTCCGGGACCATAAAGCCGGAAATATTGCGGGCAACCTCGATCTTAGGCATGCCACCCGGATAATAGTTTTTCCTCTGCAATTCTTTTTGCAACGCTTCCCAGGTTCCGCCCCGGATGGCATCGGCATCCCGATAGGCCGCCTTGTTCGAAATATTCGCGGGGATCCTTGGATATGCCTTATGAATCGCTTCCGGATCTCCGAAAAACCAAGCCTCCAATTCCTCGATCGATAAACGGTTCAATACCTGGAAATTTGCTTGTCCTCGCGCCGAACTCTTGGTACTAAGTCCCGAAGTATGTGCCGCTTCCTCAAGCCTTGCCTTTAATTCCCGGCAATCCTTCTGGTCCCGGTCAATTAGAACCACGATTTTCCAATCCAGAGGCATCCAGCGGCGGTATGCGCGCAAGGTCCGGAGCAAATCCCCCATCAGATTTTGATAAATAACGATTCCAAAATCATTGGTTCCGATAATGCCGGGAACCAAGTTCTTCAAAGCCGCTTCTTTGGATTCTTCATCTACCAAGAATTCAATATGCATAGTAATTTTATTCCGATCTTAAGGCTGATTTCTTGGCCCACCCGCAGCAGTGAGAGGATCTCCCACTTCAAAATTGCCCTGCATCCACAAATACCCCAGTTTCAATCCTTCTTCCAGAAATTCTTTAATGCCGCGCATTTCACTGGCGCATTTGGCCTCGGTATAGCCTCGTTCGTTCCGATAAAGGACCCAGAGTTCCTCTGGATTCAAGCCGTTCACAAAAAACGGCGAATGGGTGGTCACCATCAGTTGGCTTTGGGCGGTTGCGTTTCGGCATTCTTCAACCAATTCGGGCAATAAGCGGGGATGCAAATAATTCTCGGGCTCTTCTATGCCGATCAGTTGGGGGGGGGTCGGATCATATAGGAGAATCAAATAAGCCAGCATCTTGAGGGTGCCTTCCGAGGCGAATCGGGCCAGGATGGGTTTGCCAAAGGGCGCATCTTTGATCCGGAGCAGCAACCGGCCATCCGCCAGGATCTCCGATTCCACTTTCTCAAGTTTGGGAACTCTCCGGGCCAGAATTGCCAATATTTCGCTGAGCCGATCCGGATGTTGTTCCTGAAGATATTGAATGACATTCGCCAGGTTATCTCCGGTTGGGGAAAGTCTTTCCCGCGGCCCGGCCTCCGGGGTGCCCCGGGTATTTCCGGCCGCCAGGTATGAAAGGTGCCAGTCGGTAATGAAGCTGCGCAAAGCGCCGACGCGGGGATTCTTGGCCAATTGGCCGAGGGTATTTACGGCTAACATTTCCGGCGAGGTTAGTTTCTCCTGAATCCGATCATCCTTTTCATCTGGTTTCTCTCCAGTCACCACAATTCCACTTCCATTGGTGAAATGCAGGAAATGAAATGGTTGACCATGCTCACCCCTTCTCCAAGCCAAATATTCTTGAGTGATAAAGGGGCCTTTGGCGCCTTCAGCAATCGCCAGATGGTAAGTGATCCGAGGCAGGTCAGGCTGTTCTTTATATTTGAGTTCAATAATGATTGGGCCATCAGCATCCCGGCTCCTTAGCTCCTTGAACCGGCCTCTTTTATCCCAGGCTTTTCTCAAACCATCGGAAAAACATTCCGATAAAAACGCGAAGACATCAAATACTGTTGATTTGCCGCTTCCGTTTGGGCCAAGCAAGACCGTTAAGGGGTAAAGATTTTTTAGCTCCAAATTGCGCAGGGCGCGGTAATTGGAAACCTTCAGCGATAGCAGCCTAGGCACTGATATCCTCTTCGCCATTATTTATTTCCCCTTGTTATGAATAAGGTTCATTAT
>CAIUDS010000563.1 GCA_903897985.1 uncultured delta proteobacterium | reverse complement strand
CGGATCCAAACTTAGTTCATCCAGTCCCCCCCTGGCCTTCCCTTTAATTAACCGACCCTCCGGAAAATGTCAACCCGGCCCGCCTCCTTGCCCACCCCCATTGACCGGATCTGTCATCAAAAGCAGCTATAATCACCTGTAAGGAAATGGCAGAAAAGTTGGCGACAGCAGCCCCAATCCTTCGTAGCTCCGAAGGAGCGTAGTAGGATGACCGGATCTGTCATCAACCCGTGCTAGAATCAAGTTGACTTTTAATAATGGATGGCAATAGAATTTGAGTAAGAAAAACCATGAAAAACGATAAGCTGCTTGAACTGCTAAAAAGCAGGAATTACGCGGCCATAAGAAGCGAGCTCCAAGTGCTCCCGGAAAAGGAAAAAGGCCGGGCGTTTGAACTCTTCCTGGCCGAACTCTATCAAGGCAACGGCTGGCTCGTGGAAGTGAAGGGCGGCCGGAGCGACCACGGCGCCGACATCCAGTTGTATCATCCCAAGACCCCAACCAAATCCAGCTACATCATCCAGGCCAAGAACCACTCCAAGCCCCTGACCTTTGACCAGACTCGGCTTGAATTGATCAAGTTCGAGGAACAGGCCGCCAGGAAATACGATTGCCAGCAATTCCGGCTCGTGGCATTGAATGGATTCGTTAAAGAAGCGCAAAAACTGGGAAGGTTCAACCTTTCGTTGAAGGACTGGGAACATCTGGCCGGGCTGATCTCAAAATACGACCCCCGAAAAATCACCGAACCGCAAATTGACCTTTACGCTCATAACGAAACCACCTACCAGCGGGTAAGGGAACTTTCCATGGACAGCAGGCAGGTTGCCGTGGTCCAGGCCACCGGCACCGGCAAAAGCTACCTGATCGCCAAAGTCATGGCGGATTTTTTGGCGGATAAGAAACTCGTAATGGCTCCTCAAAAATATATTCTTCAACAACAACAGACCAAAGTCCCCTGGGCAAACCAGTCAACCAAATTCATGACCTATGCCAAAGCAATGCATCTCACCGAAACCGCGATAAAAAGCCTCGCGCCCAAATTGATCGTGCTTGACGAATTCCACCGGTGCGGCGCCGAGGAATGGGGCAAAGGCGTCGAGAGAATCCTGAAAGCCCATCCCAAAGCCTTTGTCTTCGGCACCACCGCTACGCCCATACGCTGGCTGGATGAGAGCAGGGATATGAGCGATGAACTGTTCGGCGGAACCGTGGCTGAAGATTTGTCACTGGCCCAGGCCATTGCCAGGAGAATACTCCCCTCCCCGGATTATGTGGCCGCGCTTTACACTCTTGATGAAGAGATCGAGGACTTGGAGGAAAAGCTTAAAGACAGCAGCAAGCCCGAAGCCGAGAAGAAGCAGATCGAGGAGCAGATCAGGCAATCAAAGATTGCCTGGGAAAAAAGCAAGGGCATCCCGGAAATTCTCAAAAAGCACCTTAACCCCGAGATCAACAAGTTCATCATCTTTTGCAAGGATAAGCAGCATCTTGACCAGATGGAATGGGTGGTGGAATCCTGGTTCCAAAAGGCGGGCCTTTTCCGCCGTCGAAAAAAATACCATTTGCTTTCCGGTGACCAGGAAAACGACCAGAACCTGCGGGAATTCAGGGAAGCCAAAGCCAGGGATACCGCCCATCTCATGTTTGCCATAGACATGCTCAACGAGGGCATTCACATCCCGGAGGTGGGCGCGGTCATTCTGCTTAGGCCGACGGAAAGCCCGATTGTTTTCTTCCAGCAAATCGGCCGCTGCATCCAGGTCGGCGTGGACCATACCCCGATCATCTTTGACTTTGTCAACAACTTCCAGAACATCCGCGCCAACGATTTTTTAAGAGACTTGCAAGAGGCAAGGGAACAAGAAGCCAAGGCAAGAAAAGAACTGGGACTGGAAGAGTATGCGCCAAGCTTCCATATCACTGACGAGACCAAGGAGATTCGCGAGCTCTTTGACCGCATCTCCGAGAGACTGCAACCTTGGGAAGTGATGTTCCAGCAACTGGTGGAATTCAAAAAGCGGTTCGGGCATTGCAAGGTGCCTAGAAAATGGGAAGAGAATAGGAAGCTTGTTTTCTGGGTTGTAAACCAAAGAGTCATTCAAGACCGCTTGCCATTTAGCAAACGAGCTAAACTGGAGTCGATTGGATTCGATTGGGATCCGGTTGAAACAGCCTGGAAGGAGATGTTTTCAAAGCTGCTACTTTTCAAGCAAAAGCAAGGCCATTGCAATGTTCCTAGCACCTGGAAAGAAAACAGAGCGTTGGCAATCTGGGTCACAGGTCAAAGGTGTAACAAGAATCAATTATCGCACGATAGAGTGGCAAAATTAAACTCGATCGGATTTGACTGGGATCCTCTTGAAACGACATGGAACCAGATGTTTAAACAGTTGGAAGATTTCAAGAAAAAGCATGGCCATTGTAATGTGCCTGCTATATATAAAATAAATGACCAGCTCGGGAGATGGGTTAATACGCAGAGAAATACGAAGGATAGTCTATCCCCTGAAAGAAAAGCCAGACTAGATTTTGCTGGATTTGACTGGGATCCGCATGAAACCACATGGAGCCGGATATTTGAACAGTTGGAAGCTTTTAAGAAAAAGTATGGCCATTGCAATGTGCCTCAGGGTTACAAGGCTAAAAAAGAGTTAGGGTCATGGGTGAGAAAGCAGAGAAGTAAAAGAGATATGCTATCGCGTGATAAGATTGCCAAGCTGGATATGATTGGATTTGACTGGGATCCGCATGAAACCACATGGAGACATATGTATCAACAGTTGAAAGCATTCAAGGTAAAGTATGGCCATTGTAATGTTCCCAAAGGATGGAAAGAAAATAAGCAGTTGGGCACATGGGTGGTTAAGCAGAGAAGTAAAAAGGATAGTCTGTCGCCTGATAAAATATCCCAGCTTGATTTCATTGGATTTGATTGGGGCCGCTTTGAAACCGCCTGGAACCAAATGTTTGAAAAGTTGGTGGATTTCAATAAAAAGCATGGCCATTGTAATGTGCCGCGCGGCTTGAAAGAAAATAGGCAGCTTGGAACATGGGCTGATGCGCAGAGAAATAAGAAAAATAGCCTATCCCCTGAAAAGAGAGCCAAGCTTGATTCTATTGGATTTGACTGGGATCCTCGTGAAACTCTATGGAACCATATGTTTGAACGGTTGGTTGATTTCAAGAAAAAGTATGGCTATTGCAATGTACCGCAGAATTGGAAAGAAAATAAGGAGTTAGGGAAATGGGTTGTTGTGCAGAGAAGTAATAAGGACAGTCTCTCACCTGAAAGGCGAGCCAAACTTGATTCTATTGGATTTGACTGGGATCCATATGAAACCTATTGGAACCAGATGTTTGAACAGTTGGCAAAATACAAGGCTCATCAGGGGCATTGTAATGTGCCGCGGGGGGATAAAGAATATAGGCAGCTAGGGTCATGGATTTCTAACCAGAGAAGTCGAACTGATAGTCTATCCCCAGAAAAGAAGGCCAAACTTGATTCTATTGGGTTTAAGTGGAGCAGGGCAAAAAAAGCGGGATAAAATCTTTTGACCAGGAGGCGACTCAATGAACGAACCGAAAGCCAAAGTCTTCATCAGTTGTGGACAGAGAAAAGAATCCGATGAAATCACAATCGCCAATAGAGTTGCGGACGAGCTTAAAAAGCTGGGCTATGATCCCTATATTGCCACCCAGCAACAAACCCTGAAAGGCCTGAAAGAAAATGTCTTCCAAGAGCTCTCTTCTTCTGAATATTTCCTCTTTATTGACTTCAAGAGAGAAAAGCTGGACGGCGGCGAAAATTGCAGAGGTTCCCTGTTTTCGCACCAAGAATTGGCAATCGCCTCTTTCCGAGAAACACCCGTTATCGCTTTTCAAGAACAAGGAGCAAAAAAGGATGACGGCATTATGCAATTTATCCAAGCAAACTGTAAAACTTTCTCTAATAGAAACTCCCTGTTTGATGAAATATTGAAGGAGGTAGCAGCAAAATGGCATTCCAATTGGAAGAATCAATTGTCAATAGAATTGGCCGAAGAAACGAGTGATCGTTTTGCCGAACACCTTCTACAGAATTGGAGCGATGACTGGATCAAGTTTGATAAGACCGCTACTAGCTTCGAGGTTATATATTTTTATCTGCGCGTTAAGAACTTAAATCCCCTTACTCATTGCAGAAATTGTTATGCTTTTTTGGAAAAGATTGAAGCGATAGGAAATAGTGAAACCGTTCGCGCGCCATCATTTGAGTTGAAATGGAGAGCTCACGGCTTACCGAATGCCACAATTTTGCCGGAATCCTTTAGAGATTTAGACGCCTTTTTCGTTGATAAGGAAGATGGCAATAAAATAAAATTTAGCCATTTTTGGAAATCTCGCAACGATAAACCTTTATGGGGACTTGAGGGCATCCTACAGCAACACGGTGAGTGCAAACTTACTTACTTGGTAGTCTCAGATAATTTTGATCCTGTACGCGCAACATTCAGGTTGAAATTGTCAAATTATGTTTCTGAAATTGAATTTGAACTCGTGCAACCGGAACCCGGAACCCGAAACGCCTGATGGAGCTACTATGCTGAAAAGATTGCGACTGCTTATTTGGCCATGCCTGCTCTTCCCGCTTGCTCTTCAAGCGAAATAAAGTTCCAAGTGTCACACCTTGACCCAAGACCTTCTCTGAACCATTTGCAGGGCTGCTCCGGAAAAGTTTTTCGGGCTTATGGCCTGATCGCCGAGTAAAGCGGATTACCCATTGCAGATTACCGAATCGGCCTTCATCTGCTTTTAAATCGCAGATCCCGCCTTAAAGCGAGATGTCCGCGGCCCGAATAGACACCCAGGCATCTTTTCATTAGAATCTTCCGGTGGCGCAAGATCGGCAATCGCCTTCGGGCAATGGTCATCTTCAGGGACTGGGCATGGACCTTACGGTCGGGTCCATACCGCGGAACCTGATCGTGTTCTCGCTGCCCATGCTCGCCGGCAACCTGCTCCAGGTGTCCTACAGCCTGGTCAACGCCTTCTGGGTCGGGAAGTATCTCGGCACCAACGCCTTGGCCGCGGTCACGGTCAGTTTCCCCGCGGTGTTCGTGCTGATCGCGGTCGGGTTCGGACTCACCATCGCGGCCAACATCATGGTGGCGCAGTATGTGGGCGCGCGCGAATGGGACGACCTCAAAAAGACCATCCAGACCTCGATCCTGTTCGTGGCCGGGCTCAGCTTCGTGTTCCTGGCCGTGGGCCTCCACTTTGCCCCGCACCTGCTCCGGGCCATGGACACGCCGGAGGAAGTCCTGCCCATTGCGGTGTCCTATCTCCGGATTTATTACTGGACCATGCCCTTCGGGTTCGGGGTGTTCCTGATCAGCGCCATCCTGCGCGGAATCGGCGACTCCAAAACCCCGCTCTATTTCCTGGCCATTTCCGTGGGACTTAATACGCTGCTCGATCCGCTCCTGATCTTCGGAGTAATGGGACTGCCCAAGCTGGGCTTGAACGGCGCCGCCTACGCCTCGATCATCGCGCAGGCGCTCGCATTGATCGGGCTGATGATCTATATCCCGAAGCGGCGGCCGCTGGTCACCGCGGACTGGCGGCACCTGCGGTTCGATCCCAAGACCGCCTGGCTGTTAATCCGGATCGGCTTCCCCACCATGATCCAGCAGTCGGTGGTCTCGATCAGCCTGATCTTCATCATCAGCTTTGTCAGCGCCTTCGGCGCCAACGCGGACGCGGCCTTCGGCGCCGGACTGCGGATTGACCAGGTCGCGTTCATGCCCGCGCTCACCATCGGCGCCGCGGTCTCGACCCTGTCCGGACAGAACCTGGGCGCCAACCAGCAGGCGCGGGTTCGCGAGGTGTTTTGGTGGGGGATTCTGGTCAGCGCCGGAATTTCACTCCTCATCTCCGTCCTGGCCATGGGCATTCCCAGCGTCTTCCTCCGCGCCTTCCTCAACGACCCCGCCGTGATCTCCATCGGCGTAACCTACCTCCGGATCGTGGGCATCACCTACACCCTCTACGCCATCATGTTCGTGAGCAACGGCGTCATCAACGGCTCCGGCCACACCATTCCCACCACCCTGATCTCCATCGTTTCCTTTTGGGGAGTGCGTGTGCCGCTCGCCTGGGTCCTGCCTCGAATCATGCACAGCTCGACCGGGGTATGGATCGCAATGACCTTGAGCGTTTTGATCGGAATGATCTTGAGCCTGAGCTATTATTACGCCGGCCATTGGAAAAAGCCGGTGATCAAGCACCGGACCACGCAGTAACGCATTGGTGCGGCGGCCCCGCTATTGCCCCGGGGGGACTGCGTCCCTGCATTTGACACCGTTTATGACCATACTATAATTTAGTAATTGTGAACCTAGGGGGTGTCCTTTGAAAAAGCTGGCGTTATTGGCTATGGGTATTCTGGTTTTGGGCTTGCACTCCAACGCGCTCCGGGCGCAGGAGGAGTCGGCGGAGGACCAGAAGATAGTCACGGTCTCGGCGCAGGCCGAAATGATCCTGCAGGGCCTGCTTAATTCCGACTCGGCGATTAAGCAGCAGAACCTGCTGGGCCTGGCCACGGCCCAGGAGGGCGACATCATGGACGGGACCATCGGCTCGCAAATCCAGTTCCAGGCCCGGGTGGGGGATTATTTCTCGGGCTTCGCATCGGTCGAACTGGGCGAGGGCAACGGCCTGGACTCGGAACTCACGACCATCTCCTTTTTCAACTTCGACGCGCAGAGCGCGAGCAAGAGCGCAACCATTGACCAACTCTGGGTCCGGGGCGGCACCCAATATGTCTCGTTCCTGTTCGGACAGGTGGACTGGATCCGGCAGTTCGACACCAACGCCGTGGCCAACAGCGAGGTCTATCAGTTTCTCACCCGATCCTTTGTCACCAACCCCGTCATCTACGGCCCGAACGGAAGCGCCAATACCTCCCAGGGCGCCAACCGCTTCAACACCCTGAGCCTGATGGCGATCATCACCCCCTCGGAAAACCTCGAATTCAAATACGCGGTTTTTGAAAACGACGGCGACATGAACAAGATCGAGCCGAAGGACCTGGTCCATTTCGCGGAGCTCGACATGAAATGGGGCATTGGCGAGAACCCCGGCAACCTGCGCGTTTTATACACCGAAAACGACGGCGCCAAAACCCTGTTCACCGACGGGACCTCGAGCACCGATACCATAGCCAGCGTGACGGTGAACGCCGACCAGGCCGTGGGCAGGGTCTCTTTCTTCGGCCGCTACGGCACCGTGCTCGATAACCGCGCCGGGATGTTCTTCAGCCCCTATACCACCAGCATGACCATGCCCAACTGGCATTTGTCCGGCGGCTTGAGCGTGAAGGAATTGCCCCTGCGCGGCGAATTCGGCCTGGCTTACGGCTTCAACCACCTGCCCACCGAATGGCAGAACCGGATCACTAACGCGGGAGGAACAACAAACCCGCAGGACGCGGATAAGGGCGAGCAGGTCGGCGAGATTTATTACCGCATGAAAGTCAATGACCTGGTCTCGATCATCCCGGACCTGATCTATATCCAAAGCCCGGCCGGGGTGGAGGACTGCAAAGCCCTGTTCGCTTATAGCACCAGAGTGGTGGTTGACTTTTAGCTGGCTGCCTGTCCGATTGTAGGATCCCGCGGAATACGCGGGATTGCCCTGTCCTAATTCGGGCGCGGCAAGCCGCGCCCATACTGCAGGCTGCAAGCCCGCATCACAACCGCAATCCCGAGTTTTTGGATGCTGCTTGACTATCCCCTTAAAAATGATAAAATAACCTATTGATAAATTTTATTGAAGGTAATTTTATCAAAACAGAGCACTAATGAAAAAGCCGGGATTTGAGCGGGCGGAAAAAATCTTCTTCTATAACGGCGGGATGCTGCCCACTTCCGCGGCCCTCAATCTCGGCATCCACCCGGCAACGCTTTATGCCATGGAAAAGGCCGGCATCCTGAAAAAACTCAGCCGGGGGCTGTTCCGTTTGTCGGACCTGCCGCCGCTGGAACAACCGGACTTGGTTGCCATCTCGATCAAGGCCCCCAAAGCCGTGGTCTGTCTGGCTTCCGCGCTTCATTTCCATGGCCTGTCCGCGCAAGCCCCGGACCAGATACATCTGGCGCTCAAGCGCGGGATGGAGCCGCCCCGGCTTTCCGGCCTGTCCGTCCGCCGGTTCTGGTTCTCGCCTTTTGCGTTTAACGATGGGATCGAGACTTATGAAATGGACGGCGCGCGAGTGCGCATTTATGGTCCGGAAAAAACCCTTGCCGACTGCTTCAAATACCGGAACAAACTCGGCCTGGACCTTGCCCTCGAAGCCCTGAAACGATACCGCGACCGCGGCGCAATCAACCGCGCCGAACTCATGCGCTACGCGCAAATTTGCCGGGTGCAAAAGGTGATGCAGCCGTATCTGGAGGCGATCCTGTAAAGTTTGTAGGGGCGCGGCTTGCCGCGCCCAAGAAGGCAGGGCAAGCCCTGCCCCTACATTCGCGTTACCCGGCCCGGTTTGGTCCTCGAAAGGATCAAGATGACCTGGCCGGAAACGGTGGTATAAAATCATCCGAGCGATAAGATCCCCACCCGTGAGATGCCTACGGTTTTTAACTGCACGGGATTGGGCTAAATTGAGGGCAGCAGGGACGGGGGACTGAATCAGGCTCGCCAAAATTACTTGACAAGCATGTCCGCTTGTGGCTAATATGGTGTCCAGAAAACCGGGGGCGATACAGACAATACAAGATAACGGATGAGAGCCACGATCTTTCTGGGAGGGATAAACTATGGCTTGGAAAATAGGCGATATATTTGAAGGCAGGTATGAGATTCACTTTATCAAGCCAGGCGGGATGGGAATGGTTTATCTCTGCTATGATCCTGATGAAAAAACGCCGGTTGCGGTCAAGACCTTTAAGGATGAATACCTTACTGAAAAAAATGCCATTGATCGGTTCTTATGGGAGGCTGAGGCCTGGGTAAGGCTGGAAAAGCATAAGAATATTGTCCGGGCATATTTTGTGAAAGAAATTGAGGGAAGGCCCCATATTTTCCTTGAATATGTGGCAGGGGACGATTATTACGGCGCGGATTTGAGCGGCTGGATTGCCAATCACGGACTGGATTTAAAAACCATTCTGGATTTTTCTATTCAATTCTGTAATGGGATGATCCACGCCGAAGACAAATTTAAAGAGATGAACCAGCCATTTTTGCATAGAGATATCAAGCCGTCAAATATTATGGTGACTAAAAACCGGATTGTCAAAGTGACTGATTTTGGATTGGTAAAATCATTTCTGGGATCTAAAGAAGATCTAAATATTGCCAGCTATAAAGATGATCCCGGGATCCCTAAAAGCGGCTTCAGCAAAAGGGGCAAGGTTTGCGGAACCCCGCCATATATGTCTCCGGAGCAATGCAGGGAAAATAGTGAAATGGATACCCGCTCTGATCTCTATTCCTTTGGTTGTGTGCTTTTTGAAATGGTATGTGGAAGATTCCCTTTTGAGGTTCCTAGGCATACGCCGGCTGATGTAGCAGGCTATTTATTTATGAACCAACATCAACAAATGTTACCCCCGGAGCCTAAATCCTTAAATGGTGATTGTCCTGATTCTCTGAATGCCTTAATTCTTAAATGCCTTGAGAAAAAACCGGAAAAACGACCCCAGCATTTTAAGGAATTAAGAGAGGCGCTGGCTCAAATCTATTTCCAACAAACGCAGGAAAAATATCAATTGGAAGAAACTCAAGAGGATATGCAAGCTAATGAACTAAGTAACAAAGGGGCTTCTTTAGACAATCTTGGTAAGAGCGAAGAGGCTATCAAGTGTTATGAGCAGGCGCTGGAGATAAATCCCAGGTATGAAAAAGCCTGGTATAACAAAGGGGTTGCCCTGGCAAAGCTTGGTCGGTTTAAAGAGGCGATTAACTGTTTTGAGCAGGCGCTGGAGATAAATCCCAGATATGCAGGAGCATTAGTTAACAAAGGGGTTAACATGGGAAAGCTTGGTCGGTTTAAAGAGGCGATCAAGTGTTATGAGCAGGCGCTGGAGATAAATCCCAGGAATGCAGATGCATGGTATAATAAAGGCATTGACCTGGGACAGCTTGGTCGGTTTGAAGAGGAGATCAAGTGTTATGAGCAGGCGCTTGCGATAAATCCCAGGTATGCACAAGCATGGTATAACAAAGGGGTTGCCCTAATAAAGCTTGGTAGGTTTGAAGAGGCAATCAAGTGTTGTGAGCAGGCGCT
>CAIUDS010000562.1 GCA_903897985.1 uncultured delta proteobacterium | reverse complement strand
GCCGGCGACGGCGGGGCCGCCGAGCCGATCCCCTGCCACCTCGGGCGGACCGCGGACGTCGAGGCCTTCTGGCAGAGCGTGGCCGTGACGTCGGCCCCGATCGACATCCTCGTCAACAACGCCGCGACCAACCCGGTGTTCGGCCCGGCCCTCAACACCGACGCCGGCGCCTGGGATAAAATATTCGAGGTCAACCTCAAAGGTCCTTTTTTCCTCTCCAAGATGGTCGCCGAGAAAATGGCCGAGAAGGGCGGCGGCGTCATCGTGAATGTGGCGAGCGTGGCCGGGCTCAAGCCCATGATGGGCCTGGGCGTCTATAGCATCTCCAAGGCCGGGGTGCTCATGTTGACCCGCGTGCTCGCCGCGGAGCTCGGGGAGAAGGGCATCCGCGTGAATGCGGTCGCGCCGGGCGTGATCCGGACCAAGTTCAGCGAGGCGCTCTGGAAGAACGATTTCATCCGGCAGGTGGTCGAGAAGTCCAGCCCACTGGGAAGGATCGGAGAGCCCGACGATGTGGTCGGAAGCATCCTGTTCCTGGCCAGCCCCGCCTCCAAATACATCACCGGCCAGGTCGTGGTAGTGGACGGAGGCGCCGGCCTCAAAGGAGTCTAGTTGCCCAAAAAATATCTCCTCATCCTCGCCGGACTCCTCGGTCTCATTTTAATCTACAGCCGGGTCCCGGCCCGGACCGGAAACTCCGGACCGCGCGCAATCTGTGACGCCCAAAAGCTGAGCCTCAATCTCTACGAACTCAAGAGCCGGTTCCTGATCTTGCAGGTCGGCGTGCAGGAGCAAAGACTGATCCACTGCGCCATCAACAACCGACTCATCCCCCATGTCAACTATCTCGAGGGCGAGGAATTCATCATCCAGCTCGAGGGCAAGCGCATCCGAGCCTCCGATTTTCTGGTTGAGAAAATACAGGAGCTTCCGGACCGTCTGGTCTTCTCGCTCAAGCTCCCTCACCGGCCCGTTTCCGCAAGCCTCGAATATAAATTGGCCCCCTCCGGCCTCGCGGTCGAAAAAACGCTCACGCTCAAGACCGGCCCGGAAAAAAAGTTGCTCTCGAAGGTCTGCATGATTGAAAACTATGTGGGCCGGGAAGGGACCTTCACCACTTTCCCGGGACCGGGCCAGCCGGCTTACAAGGGGAACCTGTTCTTTGCGGTGGCGTATCCGATGGCGGAGGTAAAAGCCTCGGGCCTGTATGTTTCGATCTGCTACAACCCCGGTGTATGGGTGGGCGAGGAGGGTTACACGACCTATCCCGGCGTGATCGGCGTGTCCGAGCCGGGCAAGACCGCTCAATGGTTTTTCAAATACCTGGACGCGAAAAGGCATCGGCCGGCCGAGCCCTATCTGCTCTATAACACCTGGTATGACATGCCCGGGACCGTGAACACCGAGGGCGTGCTCAGGTCGGTCTCGGGACTAAAGCAAAATTTGACCGACCCTTATGGGATCAAGCTGGACGCGGTGGTGCTCGATGACGGGTGGGACGATCCCCAAAAACTCTGGCAGTTCGATCGGGAAAAATTTCCGGATGGGATCGCGCCGGTGCTCCGGGCCGCGCAGGAGATAGGCGCGGCACCGGGGATGTGGTTCAGCCCGGCCGGCGGATACCCGACCCGGAAATATGCGAGGATGTTTGGGACCCTGGGCCAGGGCTATGAAAAAAACTACCTGGCCGCCAATATGATCTACGCCGGGTTTTGTCCGGCCGGACAAAAATATCATCAGGCCTTCAAGCAGCGGATCGTGGACCAAACCAAAGCCGGCGTGGCCTATTACAAGCTCGACAACATCGGCGCCACTTGCGTCATCCCCTGGCACCATCACCCGACCGGGAAATACTCCAAAACCGCCATCACCGACGCCTTGATTGACACCATGAACACGGCCCATGCGCTCAACCCCGACGCCTATTTCAACATCACGGTCGGGACCTGGCTTTCACCCTTTTGGCTGCTCTACGCCGACTGCGTCTGGATGGGCGGCATGGATTATGGATTTTCCGGGCCCGGCTCGCTGCGCGAGAAAAACATCACTTACAAAGATCAAAACCTCTATGATATCTATCGTGTCAGAGACACCCAGTTCCCGATCAACGGCATCATGACCCACGGCGTGATCAAAGGTCATAGCCAGTTCAAGGAAACCGGACCCCTCCCCGAGTTCGAGCGCGATGTGGTCATGTATCTCGGCCGCGGGGTTTCCATGTGGGAACTATACCTCTCCCCCGAAATCCTCACCCAACCGGAATGGGCCGCGCTCGCAAAATGGATCCAATGGGCCAAAGATAATTGGCCTATCCTCCAAAATACTCAAATGGTCCTCGGCAACCCCCACAAACTCGAAATCTACGGATACCTCCACCAGAAAGACAACCAGGCCATCCTGGTCCTCCGAAACCCCTCCAACCAATCCCAGACGCTGAAGCTCAAGCCCGAAGTCCTCGGCCTTCAATCCATGAGCGCCCTCTCGCAGGAATACCCCGGAGTGGCAAATTTCATAATTCATAATTCTGAATTCATAATTCCAATGAATCCCTTCGAAGTCAAAATCCTGAGATTTAATTAAATGCCCTCCGGGAAAAGGTCGGGAAATGTCCAGCTTTGATCTCGCCGTGATCGGGGCCGGCCCCGCCGGAATGATGGCAGCCGGCAGAGCCGGAGAGCTGGGCGCGAGGGTGATCTTGCTCGACAAGAACGAGCGGCCCGGACGCAAACTCCTCCTCACCGGCAACGGAAGATGCAACCTCACCCGCGCCGAGTTTGATCCGGCCTCGCTCGTGGAAAAATTCGGCAAGGCCGGCAAGTTCCTCTTCCCGGCCTTCAATCTGTTCGGGCCGCGTCAGACCATGGAATTTTTCGAGCGCCGAGGACTGAAGCTCAAAATTGAGGAAGGGGATAAGGTCTTTCCACAATCAGACCGGGCCTCGGATGTGCTCGAAGTCCTGCTCCAATATCTCCGGCAAAGCCAGGTCGAAATCAGGGCCGGGACCGAAGTGATAAAAATTATCGCGGCCGGCGGTCGCATCGAGAAAATCGTCACCCTCTCCGGCGAAATCGGCGCGGACAATTTTCTTATCGCCACCGGGGGCAAGAGTTATCCGCGCACCGGTTCGGACGGCCGGGGCTACCGGTTCCTGCGCGAACTCGGCCATAAAATCACCGCGCTCCGTCCCGGCCTGGTCCCGATCAAGATCAAGGACCAATGGGTCCATACGCTGAAGGGCTTGAGCGTGGAAAAGGTGGAACTCGAGGTCCGGCAAAATCAAAAAAAATTTGCCTCCGCGTCCGGCGACCTGATGTTCGCCCATTTCGGGCTGAGCGGGCCGGTGGCCCTGGATTTGAGCGAAAAGGTTTCCGAATCGCTCGCCCATGGAGAAACGAGGATTACCATGGATTTCGCGCCGACCATGACCCTGCCGGAACTGGACGCGAAACTGCTCGCGGTTTTTGCCGAGGCCCAAAACAAGATGCTCAAGAACGGTCTTGACCGACTCATTCCTCCCCGGCTCGCCCTGGCCCTGCTCCAACTCGCCGGGATGGATCCGGATAAGCGCATCGCCCAGGTTTCCAAATTGGAGCGGCAAAAAATCGCGGCCTTGCTCAAGGGAGTGGAGGTCTCGGTTTCCGGCTTGCTTGGCTTTGACCAGGCCATGATCACCGCCGGCGGGGTCGAGCTCAAGGAAATTGACCCCAACACCATGAAGTCAAAACTGGTCCCCAACCTCTTTCTCGCCGGAGAAATCCTCAACCTCCAGGCCCCTTCCGGCGGCTATAACCTCCAACTCTGCTGGAGTTCCGGATATTTGGCGGGAAATTCTATCCCTAAACTGTAGGGGTGCGGCTTGCCGCGCCCGTTGCCGAAGGCAACGGCGACCAGGGCCGTCCCGGTTTTGATCCCGGCGCGGTCAGGCGCTGGAGCGCGTAGCGCAAACAAGAATCAGAGTTGGAAAAAACCGAGTGCTGCGACTGATGCGAGTGAACAACCTGCTCTCCCCGCGCCGATCCCGAAAAACCGCCCGCAGCCACGCGGGCGAGATCATCACCCCCGCGCCGGATCTGATGTGGGGCGCAGACGGGACCAAGGTCTTCACGGTTAGGGAGGGGTGATCCTGGGTGTTCGCCGCGGTGGACCATTTCAACGCTGAGTGCGTCGGCCATCATACCTGCAAAATAGGCGACCGCTTCGCCGCCCTGGAGCCGGTCAGTCAAGCCGTGCAAGAGAATTTCGGCTCGCTCGCTCAGGATACGGCGCGTGGATTGAGCTTGAGGATGGACAACGGCAGCCCGTATCTCTCCGAGCATTTCCAGAACCAGATCAAGTTTTGGGGAATCGCGCCCAGCTTCGCCTTCCTGGAACAGCCCCAGACCAACG
>CAIUDS010000561.1 GCA_903897985.1 uncultured delta proteobacterium | reverse complement strand
GGCGGGAAGGATGGTTGGAATGAAAATGAAGAACAGGAATGCGATTAGGCCGATCCCTGCTTTAACCCCGTGGCATTTCCCCTGCTTCATTGTCTCCTCCTTCGGCCTAAAGGTATAGGTCTTGGGTTTCTATTCCTATATTTTACGCTTGGATTAAAACTATCATGACTCGGGCATTATTGTCAATCATTGGGCATCATCCGAACCGGATCAAGGGCATTTGACAATCTCCCTGGGCTGGACTAAATTGAAGTCATGGCTGAAGAAGTAACGATGGGGGAGTCCACGCGGGAGACCTTGCGCCATTTTATCCAGGTCATGCTCCAACGCGAGGCGGACTTCGAGCCGAAGCCGGACCTGGACGCGGTTCTGGACAAGCTGGACCTGATGATGAGCCGGATGACCCAGTTGATCCGGACCGGGGTGACCGTGCTGATCAAGTCGGTCGAGATGAGCACCCTGGCCATGGGCTACCGCCATTATTTTTCCAACCTGCCGCCCGCGGAGCAGGAAGAATATTTGAATAAAATGGAGCGGAGTTCAACCTATGCCTTCCGCGCCATCATCATGGGGGTCAAGACCCTGGTGTTTTTGGTCTATTTCTCGCAGCCGGAAGCGGAAAAGGCCGTGGGCTTTGACGGGAAATGCCTGTTCGAAAAGTAGGGGCAGGGCTTGCCCTGCCCTGATTGATGGTTAAATCAATTTGAGTTCGATCAGTTTTTCCGCGATCGCGACCATATTCAAGCTCGAGCCCTTGCGGAGGTTGTCCGCGCTGATCCAGATTTGAAAATGTCGGTCCGAGTCCGGGTCCCGCCGGATCCTGCCCGCCAGCACCCGCTCACTATCCATGCTCGTCATCAAGTCCGGATATTGGTCCTGCTCCGGATGGTCCAATACCGCCACCCCCGGACTATGCGCAAGCAAATCCCGGAGCTTCTCTTCGCTCGCGGGTTTCCCGGTTTCCAGCCCGAGCAGGATCGAAATGCCGACAAACACCGGGACCTGCGCGCAAGTCACCGCGATTCGCAAGTCCGGCCGCTCCAGGATTTTTTTCAATTCCGCGGCAACATCCTGCTCTTCTTCCGTGGCCGCGCCGTTGAATTTGCCCACCTGCGGAAAAATGTTGAAAGCGGTCTGGCGCGGAAACCGGGCGACCTTGAATTCCTGCTGGTTCAAAAGCGCCACGGTCTGCTCCTGGTGCTCGTCCAGCCCGGCCCGGCCCTCAAAGCTGCTCGGGTAGAGCGCCAAGGCGGTTGCCCTTTCGATCCCGAATTCCTTTCCAATTCCATGCAGGACCAGCGCGAGCGCGATCGCGCACGGCCCGGGGCTGGCGATGATCCGGCCGCCCTTCCCGGCCGCGGCGAGCCGGTGGGCATTCAACTCCGGCGTCACCAGGGGCGTGTTGCGGTCCAGCCGAAAAGTCCGGCTCGCGTCAATCACCGTCACGCCGGCCTGGGCCGCATTCTCGGCCAGGTCCCGGCTGACCAGCGGGTGCGCCGCGAAAAACACCAGGTCCAACCCTTGATGATAATCCGACCGCATCGCCTCGATCCCGATCGTCTCTCCGCGAAACTCGACGGCCTCGCCCGCGTCTTCCATTCCGCCGAACAGGCTCAAGGCCTCCACCGGAAAATCCCGCGCTTCGAGCAGCGCCCGCAGTTCGCCGGCCACCAGCCCGCTTGCGCCCACGATCCCGACTTTATAATTTTTCTTCATGGCTGAGAATGGTATCCCGGAATCTCGACTCCCGCAACTCGAACGCGCCGGTATTTCGAGCCGGCTGGTTGGCGTTTAAATTAAACTTTGAACATTTTTTGCAAAATTTAATTTCACACTTGACACGGACCTGGAATTGGCCGAAAATGGGAATATTCGGAAAGGGAGTGACATGGAAGACAAACGGAAACATGCGCGGAAGCGTTTTGATCGCGCGGTGAAATGCATCACCCCCAGCGTGATGTTCGATTGCCGGGGCGTCAACCTGAGCCTGGGCGGCATCTGCCTGCGCTCGCCCCTGGGCTTTGAATCCGGCGAGGGACTCGCGCTCATGATCCCGGTCGGCGGAGACGCGAACGGCCTGGTGCTCGCGCTCGGCAAAGTGGTCTGGATGGAGCAGCTTAACGAGGGTTTGAACGATTTCCCGGTTTGCGCCGGAATCGAGTTCATCGCGACCGCGGGCAAGCATCTGCCGGAACTGAACCAACTTTGCCTGGCGCCGGATTGAGCTGAAAAGGATTAAAAGTTCAAGGGTTTAAGAGTTGAAAGGAAAATCCCGGACCGCCTATTACATCCTGCCATTTTGTCCCCTGGGCATAAATTGACAATCCCGAGCCGGGGTTTTAAATTCTATGGATCGAGTTGATAAAACAGGAGAACGAATGGACCGATCGAACATGAAGTATCTGTTTGAGCCGCAGTCGCTGGCTATGATCGGCGCGAGCAATAATTTCGCCAAGTGGGGATTCATCATCCTGCACAACCTGGTGATGGGCAAGTATGCGGGCAAGGTTTATCCGGTGAATCCGAAGGAAAAAGAAATCCTGGGTTATCCCTGTTATCCGCGCGCGCGGGACATCCCGGGCCCGGTGGACCTGGCCGTGATCACCATCCCGGCGCGGGAGGTGCCGGGGGCGGTGAGGGACTGCGTGGCGAAAAAGGTCAAGGCCTTGGTGGTGATTTCCGCGGGGTTTTCGGAACTGGGCGCGGAAGGGGAACGGCTGCAAAAAGAAATAACCGAAGCCGCGGGCACGGCCGGGATCCCCCTGGTCGGCCCCAACGGCCAGGGGCTTTCCTGCCCAAAATCCAGTCTCCATCCCTGGATGCCGGTCTATTTCCCCAAGCCCGGCAAGGTCGCCATCCTGAGTCAGAGCGGCAACCTGCTCACCTGGTTGGCCGAGGGCCTGCAAATATTCGGCTGTGGAATTTCCAAGGGTGTAAGCGTGGGCAACATGGCCGGCCTGGACTGGGCCGACTACCTCGCTTATTTCGGCGAGGATCCGGACACCCGCGTCATCCTGCTTTACATCGAAGGGATCAAGGACGGCCGCGCTTTCCTTCAAGCCGCATCCGAAGTGAGCCTAAAAAAACCGATTGTGGTTTTGAAGGCGGGGCGGACCTCCGCGGGAGTGGTTGCGGCCAAGTCGCATACCGGGGCGCTGCGGGGGGAGGACGCGATTTTTTCCGCGCTCTGCGAGCAGACCGGGATGATCCGGGTTTCGAGCATGGAAGAGGCGATCATGATTTCCGCCGGGCTGGTCGCGACGCCGGCGCCCAAGGGAAAGCGGGTGGGGATTTTGACCGGGGGCGGCGGGATGGGGGTGATGGCCGCGGATGAATGTCTCGAGCGCGGTTTGGAAGTTCCGGCCTTGAGCCCGGCAACCAGTTCCAAGCTGTCCGCCATGCTCCCGCCCTGGTGGGCGCCGGGAAACCCGGTGGACCTGGTGGCCGGGATCGGCTACGCCGGGCCCAAAGAGGTCATCCCGGTCTTGATTGAGAGCAAGGATTTCGACAGCCTGCTCCTGATCGGGATCGGGTGGGTGCACGGCATGCCCGACCTTTCCACCCTCTCCCCCCTGGCATCCAAGTTCGATTTCAAGAAGATGACCGAAGAGCGCAAAGCCGGCGATCTCCGGTATTGCCGGAAAATCCGGGACCTGATTTACAACAACAACTATCCGATCATTCTGGTTTCCACCCATGCCCGCCGCGCGATTGACAAAAATTTCGGGTCGCTGTCCGAACTGCTGCTGGACGGGGTGATGCTGTATCCGGCGCTCGAGGATGCGATCAAGTTTTTATCGGCCTTTACCCATTATCAACTTTGGAAGGCGGGCAAGGGCAAATGAAGATCGCGGGACTGACCGGCGGGATCGGCTCGGGCAAGAGCACGGTGGCGAAAATTCTGGCCGGGCTGGGGGCGTATGTTATTGACGCGGACGCGCTGGCGCGGGAAGTGGTGGAGCCGGGCCGGCCGGCCTGGGAGGAAATCAAGAAAACCTTTGGAGAAGAATTCCTGAATCCGGACCGGACCGTGAACCGCGCCCAGCTGGCGGAATTGGTTTTCTGCGATCGGGAGAAAAAGCAAAAGCTGGAGCAGATCACCCATCCCCGGATCGGCGAGGAAATCCTGAAGGGCCTGGAGCGCGCGAAAAAGCTGGGCGTGAAGCTCGCGGTGATTGACGCGGCGCTCTTGCTGGAAAGCCCGCTCGCGCAGTGGGTGAAGCCGGTGATCCTGGTGGTGGCGGACGCGGAGTTGCGGGTGGAGCGGGTGTGCCGCCGGGACCGGGTTTGCGAAGCGGAAGTCCAGGCGCGGATCCGGAATCAGGCGAGTGATCTCGAGCGAAAACAAAAAGCGGATTTCGTGATTGATAACAACCGCGGCCCGGAAGAACTCCGGGAGCAGGTTCAAAAGCTGTTCTCGGCCATCCTCGCGAGCTAGTCCTGGAATTTTCGTCATAAAAAAACTATAATAGATTATTATGGCCAAACCGGCGGTTATTGGAATTGATTTGGGCACCACCTATTCCTGCGCCGCCATTGTCGAGGGCGGACGGCCCCGGGTCATTTCCGACACCGGCGGCGGATACCTGATCCCCTCGGTGGTGGCGATTGATCAGAAGGGCAACTTCTTGGTGGGCCAGGCCGCCAAGCGCCAAATCCTCACCAATCCCAAGCAGACCGTCTATGCCTCCAAGCGCCTGATCGGCAAGGCCTTCGCCTCGGACGAGGTGCGCCGGGCCAAGAGCTACATCAAATACCAGATCCTGCCGACGGACGAAGAGGAAGTGGTGGTGAAGCTTAGGGAGGACGACTATAGCCTGAGCGAAATTGCGGCGCTGATCCTGGACCATATCCGCAATGTCAGTCAGGACCGCCTGGGCAGGCCCATCGAGAAGGCGGTAGTCACGGTCCCGGCCTATTTCAATGACCGGCAGCGACAGGCGGTGCGGAGCGCGGGCGAAATCGCGAAACTGGAAGTGATCCGGATCGTGAACGAGCCCACCGCGGCCGCGCTGGCCTATGGTTTTGGCAAGGGCTTGAAGCAAAAAATCGCGGTCTATGATCTGGGCGGCGGAACTTTTGACATCTCCATCCTCGAACTGCGCGACAATGTTTTCGAGGTCAAGGCCACCGGCGGCGACACTTTTCTTGGCGGCGTGGACTTCGACTCCCGGCTCACCGAGTGGGTTTTCCACCAATTTGAAAAAACCGCCGGGATCGACCTCTCCAAAGACCCGATCGCGCACCAGCGCGTCCAGGATGCCTGCGAGCAGGCCAAGATCGAATTGAGCGAGCGCGCCACCGCGCGGATCAATATCCCCTACATAGCCATGAACGATAAGGGGCCTTTGAACATTGACCTGACCGTCGAGCGAAGCGCCTTCGAGCAGTTGATCGGCGATCTGGTCAAGTCCACCCTCCAGACCTGCGACCGCGTCCTTGGCGAAGCCAAGCTCAAAGTCGAGGAATTGGACTCGGTCCTGCTCGTGGGCGGCAGCACCCGCATCCCCATGGTCGCGCAAAGGGTGACCGAATTCTTCAAGAAACCCCTGAGCCACGCGGTCCATCCCGACGAGGCCGTGGCCATTGGCGCGGCCATCCTGGCCAACAACATCGCCCTGGGCCTCGACCGGGACCTGATGCTGCTGGATGTGCTCCCCATCTCCATCGGCATCAAAGTGGGCAGCAACAATATCATGGCCATCTTCGAACGCAATTCTTCCGTGCCCAACCAGAAACGAAAAATCTTCACCACCAACAAGGACAATCAATCCCAGCTCAGTCTTTCCATCCTCCAGG
>CAIUDS010000560.1 GCA_903897985.1 uncultured delta proteobacterium | reverse complement strand
CGTCCCGACCCACAATCAGGTAACCCACCCGCTTGCCCTCTCGAAAGATGCCGGACCACGTGAAAATCACATACCGGCCTTCCCCCTTGGGATCCAGAAAGATCACTTTATCCCGGTAAGAGTTTTCGGGGGCGAGAAGTTGAGCCTGGATTTCACCCCAGACTCGATTCCAGTTTTCCAGGATTGGAGGAGGGAGATTTTTCCCGATCACTTGCGCCAGCGATTTTCCCACCACTTCTTTTTCTCTAACTCGGGTGATCCGTTCCATTTGGGGATTGGCCGAAGTGAACCGGCCTTCCAGATCCAGGGAAAAGATGAAGTCCTGGACGTTCTCGAAGATCTCCCGATAGCGCTGCTCCGATTCCCTCAGCTCCCGGGTGCGCTCTTCCACTTTTTGTTCGAGGGTCCGGTTGAACTCCTGGAGCTGGTCCACTTTGGCGCTGAGGACCTGCGCCGAGGGCAGCAGTTGGAACCTTTGAATCAAAGCGAAGACAGCGATGAAAAACCATCCGATGAATATTCCTCCCGAAGTCGGGGAGCAATAATCCAGGGCGGGCAGAATGACGTCGGTCAATAAGGCCAAGACAACGACCAACAATAAGATCAGCCCCAGCAGGCGGGAGCGCTCGTGGGTGAGCGGATCCGACTGGCGGCGCAGAGAGCTCGAGATGATCCAAACCTGAGCCGCCACCCAACCGATGATCGAAAGGAGAAGGGGCGCGAACCAAAGGGTTGGGACACTCTGATAATGGCCGTGCTCAGGGGAGAAGGAGGCGGGGAAAAAAACTTCGGGGACCGCCCAAAACATGGCGCCGAACGGAAGCTCTAGCGCCAGCAGCAGGAGCCGGCGCCCCCGGGTGCGGACCAGGTTTTCCCGGCCCAGGAAGAAAGCCAGAAAGATAAACAGGGCCGGCCCCAGAAAAAGCCAGCCGAGGCTTCCGGCCCGCAAAGTGAAAATGTAAAGATCTCTCGATGAGGTTGCGCCACCGGCAAAATCATTCAAGCACCAGAAGGCGGCCAGCCCGCAATTCACCGCGAACCAGAAGCGCAACGGCGCGGACTTCCAGCGGAGGAAGGCGAGCAGGCCGATGCCGAGAACGGCGGCAAAAGAGCACAGAGTGGCGAGGGTGTCTAACTGATAATAACTCGAGTTAATCATGAGCATTTCCGTCCCTGCTGCTGGTATCGGAAGGATTCGCCGATGCTTGAACCGGGGAGGGTGGGGTAGTTGCTACCCTGCGGCCCGCGTGCTATATTCCAAACTCAAAGTAACCGAAGGGAGTGATTTGATGCGAGCTTGGCCGATCCGAGACGGGGTTTACTGGGTGGGGGCGATGGATTGGGACCGAAGGTTATTCGACGCCTTGATCCCGCTGCCTGACGGCACCAGCTACAATTCCTACCTGGTCCGGGGCAGCGACAAAACCGCCCTGATTGACGCGGTGGACCCGCCCTTTGCCGGGCTGCTCTTCAGCCGGCTGGACGATTTAAAGCTCAAGCGCCTGGATTACCTGATCGCCAACCACGCCGAGCAAGATCACTCCGGCGCCATCCCCCAGGTGCTCGAGCGCTTCCCCGAGGCCCGGGTGGTCACTACCTCCAAGGGCAAGGGCCTGCTCCTGGACCATCTCCATCTGCGGGAAGAGCGCATCCAGACGGTGGCCGACGGCGAGACCCTGTCGCTCGGAAACCGGACCCTGGAATTTATTCACGCGCCCTGGGTGCACTGGCCGGAGACGATGCTGACCTACCTGCGGGAGGAAAAGGTCCTTTTCCCCTGCGACCTATTCGGCTCGCACCTCGCCACCAACGACCTCCTGGTGATTAATGAATCCCAAGTGGCGGCCGCGGCCAAGCGCTACTACGCCGAGATCATGATGCCCTTCCGGACCCACATCCAGCGCCACCTGGAGAAGCTCAAGGGCTACGAGATTTCTTTGATCGCGCCGAGCCACGGCCCGCTGTATCCGCGGCCCGCGCTGATCCTGGACCTGTATCGCGACTGGGCGGCGGGTGAGCCCTTAAACCTGGTGGTCCTGCCTTATGTTTCCATGCACGGCAGCACCTTGCGCATGGTGGATCACCTGGTGGAAGCCTTGCAGGCCCGGGGCGCGGGGGTCATCCAGTTCAATCTGGCCGAGGCTGATCTGGGCAAACTGGCCATGGCCCTGGTGGACGCCGCGACCATTGTGCTCGCGGCTCCCCAGGTGCTGAGCGGGGCGCATCCCAAGGCGATTTATGCCGCGGCCCTGGTGAACGTGCTGCGGCCCAAGGCCAAGTCCGCGGCGATCATCGGCTCCTACGGCTGGGGCGGAAAAATGGTGGAGCAACTGACCGGGCTGCTCTCGAACTTAAAGGTCGAGCTGCTGCCGCCGGTCCTGGCCCGGGGGCTGCCCGGCGCGGAAACTTTTCAGGCTTTGGACCGCCTGGCCGAGGCGATTGTCGAGCGGCACGCATCGCTCCGTCCGGCCCGGACCTGAACGATTAGACACTGGTTTTTTTACGGCAACGTGCTATATCTGAAGGCAACTGCAGGGCACAGGGCAGGATCGAACGAGCGAGGAGGGACCGGCAATGAATCGAGGCGCAGGCAAATTTTATGTGATCTTTGCAATCTTGCTGGTGGGGGGCCTGGTGTATGGAATAACCTTGTTCGGCCCGGTTTACCAGCATCAATGGAGATTGGAAAAAGAGATGGAAGAAATTCTGCGCACCGAGTATGCCCGCCAAGGCGAAGAAAAGGTCGTCGAGGACTTGATCCAAAAAGCTCAGGAGTTTGAGTTGCCGCCCTTGACGCCCGATAATTTTAGCTGCGAGGACTGCGAAGTGGATAAGATGTCCACCTTTACCTGCGATTATACGGAACGGATCAATTTCCCGGGAGACAAATTCTACGACATGCCCATTCATGTCGAAGTCAACATCAAAATTCCTCCGCCCGCTTTCTGATTCAAATCTGAAGATAGTCCTTCCGTCGGGGCGACCCGCCGGTTGCCCCCGAAGACTGAAGGGTTACAAAATCATGTAACCCTTCAATTACCAGGGGGTAATTACCTGGAACCGGCAATCCCGGGCCGGCGATCTTTTTGGTCCCGACCGGGACCGCAGGAAATCTTGCCACTGATAACTGAAGGGTTGCAAAAATCATAAATTTTTAACTTGACAAATATAAAATCCATGATATAGTTCGTATCCAAAGCAATTCTAATGTGGCTGGTTTTTATGGCAGCCACGCAACCGCATCACGATTCCAAATTCGGATTTTTTACAACCTGTAACAGATATTGACAGATTGATTTTAAGAGACGAAGGCGAGGGTCGCCCCGAATTAAATTTTTATTCTTCTTTTCAATGGGTTATTAAAAGAAGCCCGGGAGCTTGGCCTTGGCACAGCCCTTGCCTTAGGATTTCTGGGCTAATGCTAGCCAAGAGAGCTATCCGAGTATTTTGGGATATTGTATAGTTGCGGCGGTAGTTGAAGACTTATCCTTAGATAAGGAGTGATGCGCATGAGTCAGAGTGGCAATCGGGGGTGGGTGGTCGCCTTGTCCGGAACTGGGATCAACCTGGCGCTGGGTGTGCTCTATTCGTGGAGCGTGATTTCCAAGGAGATCCCCAAGGAATGGAACTGGACCGAAACTTTTAAATCCTGGCCCTACACTGTGGCCTGCCTGGTCTTTGCCCTGATGATGGTTCCGGCCGGCAAGCTGCAGGACAAATTCGGGCCCCGGATCGTGGCCAGCCTGGGCGGAATCCTGACGGGCCTGGGCCTGATGCTGGCCAGCCAGTTCACCTCGGTTACCATGTTCATCGTCGGGTTTGGGATCCTGGCCGGGTCCGGCATCGGCTTCGGCTACGCTTCCGCCACTCCGCCGGCTGTGAAATGGTTCCCGCCCGCCAAGACCGGGATGATCTCCGGGGTCGTGGTCTCCGGTTTCGGCCTGGCCTCGGTCTATATCGCCCCTCTCGCCAAATACCTGATTAAGACCCTGGGCGTGCAGACCACCTTGCTGATCCTGGGCATCGCCTTCATGATCATCGTGGTCTTGCTCTCGCAGCTCCTGACCAATCCCCCGCCCAAGCCCGCCGCCGCCAAGGCCGCGGCCGCGGTAGCCAAGGATTACGGCGCCGGTGAAATGCTCGGCACTTCCCAGTTCTACATGCTCTGGCTGATGTATGCCTTTAACGCGGGCGCCGGCTTGATGGTGATCGGCAAGCTGGCCAAGCTGGTCGAGGTCCAAACCGGGTTCAAGGCCGGCTTCATCCTGGTGGCCCTGCTCGCCATCGGCAACGCCGGCGGCCGGCTGCTCGCCGGAACCCTCTCGGACAAATACGGCCGCACCCGCATTCTCCAGGTCTTCACCATCTTCCAGGCCGCGCTCATGTTCCTGACCCCCATGATTGACAACACCATCATTCTCATCCTCTTCTCCATGTGTATCGGCATGAACTACGGCAGTAACCTCGCCCTGTTCCCCTCCATCACCAAGGACTTCTTCGGCCTGAAAAACTTCGGGGTCAACTACGGCCTGGTCTTCACCGCCTGGGGAGTGGGCTCGCTGATGACCCTGGTGGCCGGGAAGATGTATGACCTCTACCAAAGCTTCGCGATCGCGCTCTATCTCGCGGGCGCTTTTCTCCTGATTACCTTGGTGCTTTCGTTCGTGATGCGCAAACCCGAGGTCAAAGGAGCCGCGGCGCCCTCGAAAGCTTAGGCTTGGATGCAGCCAGGCTTTGGAAAAACCCGGCGCCCTCGGGCAGGGTGAGGGAAACGGGGGGCAATCGTGTGGGACCTCGGAACTAGTTGAATGGGGTAGGGGTTAGGTCTTTTCGTTCTAGCGATTCTTTCTCGGGCCGGGCGCCCGGCCGAGTCTGCACCTGGTTGCAGATATAAATAATCTCCCCGCCAGTGGGAGAAACAAAAAATTAAGGAGGATGGAACCATGGCCGAAGCAAAAAAATCTATCTCGTCGTATAGCTTGGAAGACCGGGTCTTTGAGGTGCCCGAGGGCTTGAAGAAGCGGGCTTACATCAACAGCGCGGAGCAGTACGACCAGATGTATAAAGAGTCGCGCGACAACCCGGACAAATTCTGGGGCAAGCTGGCCGAAGAGTATCTCACCTGGGACAAAAAATGGGACTCCGTCTTCAAGTGGGAAGACAAGGACAAGATCATCTTCACCTGGTTCAAGGGCGGCAAGCTCAACGCCTCGGTCAACTGCCTGGACCGGCACATCGCCACCGCCCGCAAGAACAAGGCCGCCCTCATCTGGGAAGGCGACGACCCCAAGGAAAGCCGGGTCCTGACCTACATGGACATGTACCGGGAGGTCAACAAGTTCGCCAACGTGCTCAAGAAGAAGGGCGTCAAGAAGGGTGATCGGATCTCCATCTACCTGCCCATGATCCCGGAGCTGCCCATCGCCATGCTCGCCTGCGCCCGCATCGGCGCCGTCCATTCCATCGTCTTCGGCGGCTTCAGCGCCGACTCGCTCAAGGACCGGAT
>CAIUDS010000559.1 GCA_903897985.1 uncultured delta proteobacterium | reverse complement strand
TGGTCATTGGTATAAGCAATCCGGATCCCCTCAAGCAGGAACCCGGTGATGACGACCGCGGCGAATAGTATGAGCAAAAAGGCGTCATCCCATTTATTGTCCAGCCGGTCGGGCTTGATGATGTATCTGCGGATTGCGGCGTAGGCCAGGCCGGCGAGCAGGGCCAGGCCGGCGAGGTCGGCGAACATGCTGATGGCCAGATATAAGGGGCCGTGATATATGCGGAACTTGAAATCCACATCCACGAACACAACCGCGGTGGTGAGCATAAGGGCTAGGAACGACCAGAAGATCGCGACATGCATTATGCCCGGGACCGGGTCCTTGAGCACGCGCATTTGCAGCGGGGTGTCCCAAACGAACAATTTGATCCGGGCGAACCAGTTGTTGAAGCGGCTCTGGTCCGGTTGCGCCGAGAACCAGAATTTTAGTTTCTGATAAAAGCCGTAGGCGCAAATCCCCAGCGCGATCGTTGCCAGGGGGTAGATCATAAATTTGTAGGGCGCGTCAATATGCCAATACATCGCCCTTTGCGCGACATTGGCTGGTATGGTCATATCCATTTTAATTCCTCCTCTATTCGCTGCAGGGCATGCTCGCGCATGCTCCCGCGCGATCAAGCCGCTTCTTTGCCTTGTTTCTTTTCCACGACCGCCAGGGCGGCATCGCGCTGCCGCTCGGCCAGGGCGCCCATATAGCGGTGCCGGACCTGTTGGCTCAGGCAATCCCATAGGTAGGAACTGCAAACGAGCTGGAGCCGCTTCCGGTCCAGGGTTTTGAGGAACGGTTCCAGTTCCTTCCGCTTCCGGCTCAGGCACCAGATCCGCTCAACCAGGATGGTGTCCACGGTCGGGCCGCAATTGAGAGCATCCCTGACCCCGGGCTGATTGATAAAATCCTCGCGGTAATTTTCGTCCTCATAAACGCAGACCAGCTCCAGGTTTTCCCGCTTGGCATATTCCTGGATCCGCTCTTTCTGGAACTCCTTGCTGATCTTAAGGTCGGTTCCCAGGATCGGGATGTCGCACACATAACCGACTGCTTTTCTTGGCTTGTTCATCTTAAGGCCTCCTTCCGGCGCGCAGACACCCTTGTCTGCGCGCCTTAAAAATTCACGCGGCCTGCTCGTGCCTGGATTCTGCCCGGGCCCTGGCTTCTTGCCGCATCTTCTCCGCCAAATCCTCGCCGTAGCGATGCCGTACTTGCTGACTCACGCAGTCCCAGAGTTGAGAGGTGCAAACCAGAGGAACCCTTCTCGCATCCAGCTTGTCCAGCACCGGCTCCAAGTCCTTCATCTTCCGGCTCATCGCCCACACCCGCTCCACCAGGACCAGGTCGTAAGCCTCTTCGCAACAGAGGACCTTGTTCACCCCCGGCCGGTTCAAACAACCCTCCCCGGAGCAGTCATCCTCGTAGATGCCGACCAGCTCAAGGTTTTCCTTCTCGGCGTATTTCAAGATCCTCAGTCGCTGATCCTCCTTGCTGATCACCAGGTCGCTTCCGACCACCGGCACATCACACACATAACCGATTGCCCTCTTCATCTTTTTCATCTTACTACCTCCTTTGTTTGAACTGTCTTTTTTCATTTCGCATATTTAATACTACAACCTCCGTGCCAAAAGTATGCGCTAACTGCTCTTTAAAACAGTAACATATTGATAATAAAGATGAATATATATAATTTTGTCTGTTTCCCAGAAAATTTTTGCGGCCTTCCTGGTATGTATCCGTATCTTTATATTATACAAATCAAGGCACTCGG
>CAIUDS010000558.1 GCA_903897985.1 uncultured delta proteobacterium | reverse complement strand
TCAAGCTTTTTCCGCAATCGCGGCTTTGCTCCCCGGAACGCCGCGAAGCCGCGTGCCGCAAATGCTGAGTTATGACCTGGACGGGGAATGGCTAAAAATCATAGCTTGCGGAATTGCTGCCTCCGGTCCCGCCGGAGCCGGAAGGCTGAACCCGGGCAAAACTTCATCGCGTGAAATAAAGCAACTGCGACTGCCAAACCCAGCGCTCCATTTTACCCTTTACAATTTACCCTTTCCCGGTTTTCTTGCATTTCCCGCCTCGTTTATGTTAAAATATCAGCATGAAAAAAATAACAACCGCGGCCATCGGGGTGTCCTGCCTGCTCTACGCGCTTTCGGCTTTTGCCGCGCTGTTCATCTGGCAGGATGAGAAAGGGGCATATCGCCTGAGCGACAAACTTAACCAGCTTCCCAAGGAATACCAGAATTTGGCAGGGGACAAGCTGGAGCAAAAAAAGGAAGCCAATGGCATTGGCTATTGGCGGGACAACCGCGGCAATTACCATTTCTACCGCGTGGCGCAGGCGGCGCCGCCAACCAACCAGCAGACCCCGGCCCCGCCGCCGCAGAAGCCGGCTTATGACCCGCTGCTGGACAATGCCTGGAAGGGCGCGGCCAATCCCGAGGTCTGGACCAAACGGGTCGCCAAGGTGGTGGCCGCGGACGAAGTCCTGCTCGACGGCGGCGAGACCCTTGTTTTCACCGGGGTGGCTTTCCCGGAAGAATTGAAACGGGACAGCGCCGTCCATCAGGAAGCCGTGGAATACCTGCAAAAACTGATCGAGGGCAAGACCGTCAAAATTTTGTTCGACCGGAAAAAGCAGGACGAAAAGGGACGGCTCCTGGGCGAGGTCTTTTTGGGCCACGATATTTTCGTGAACGCGGACCTGGTGCTCAAAGGCTATTGCAAAACCAAGACCGTCGCGCCCAACTTCGAGTATATGAAGCTCTACCGCAAGCTCGAGGAAAACGCCAAAAAGGAAAAACTGGGGATCTGGAAAGAGCTGTCCAAATAAATTCAATTTTTCCAAACCGCCAAGGCGCAAAGAATCGCGGTTATCGGTTTATGGTTCTGAAATCTGAAATTTGAGCTCTGAGATCAATCATGCTGCTCCAGATGCAAAATATCTCCAAGGGCTTCCCCGGCGTGCAGGCGCTCAAGGAGGTCAGTTTCGAGCTGAAAGCCGGCGAGGTCCAGGTCCTGCTCGGGGAGAACGGCGCGGGCAAGAGCACGCTGATGAAAATCCTTTCCGGGATTTTGAAAGCGGATGCCGGGGAAATTTTGCTGGACGACCATAAAATCTCGCCCGCGAGCCTGGTTGCCGCCCAGAACCTGGGGATCAGCATCGTGCTCCAGGAATTCAATTTGATCCCGGACCTTTCCGTGGCCGAAAACCTGGTCCTCATCAACCGGCCCGAAGGCCGCCTGGCCGGGTTGATTTCCAGCCGCAATATGCAAGCGCAGGCGCGAGGAATTTTTTCACGGCTGGGAATTTCGCTGGACCCTTCGCGGCAGGTCCGGAAACTGTCGGTCGCGGAAAAGCAGTTGGTCGAAATTGCCAAGGCCTTGAGCTTCCAGGCCAAGGTGCTGATCCTGGACGAGCCCACCTCGGCGCTCGCGGAGGAGGAAGTCGAACGGCTGTTCCGGATCATTGCCGAGTTGAAGAAGCAGGGGATCGGGATTGTTTATATTTCGCACCGGCTGGAGGAGATTTTCCGGATCGGCGACCGGGTCACGGTGCTGCGGGACGGCGAGCGGGTCGGGACGCGCGAGCTCAAAGCTTTGAGCCAGGACGAGTTGATCCGGCTGATGGTGGGGAGGCCGCTCACGGAATTCTATCCCAAGGCCGAGTTGGAAATGGGCGAGGATTTGTTCGAGCTACGGGGAGTATCCGCCGGGGTGGGCAGAATAAATAATGTGAGCCTCCGGCTCCGGCGGGGGGAGATTTTGGGCCTGGCCGGCTTGATCGGCGCGGGCAGGACCGAGTTGGGACGGGCCATTTTCGGGTTGATCCCGATTGAGCGGGGCGAACTCATTTTCAAGGGCCGGCCGGTCCGGATTAAAAATCCGGGC
>CAIUDS010000557.1 GCA_903897985.1 uncultured delta proteobacterium | reverse complement strand
TCAAGCTTTTTCCGCAATCGCGGCTTTGCTCCCCGGAACGCCGCGAAGCCGCGTGCCGCAAATGCTGAGTTATGACCTGGACGGGGAATGGCTAAAAATCATAGCTTGCGGAATTGCTGGGTCAGTGGCCGGTGCTGAGAAAGTAGCCAGCATCCGGTAGCCTGGAACAGTGGATAGTGGGAAGTGGATAGTGGTTAGTGAAATTCCCAAATTCCGAATTCCGTTTAGCCCGCTGTGTTTAAAAAATCCCCCTCTCCCTGACCCTGCCCCGCGAGAAAGGTATCGCGGCGGCAAGGCACTCGCACATTAAGGCCAAGAAATTCTTTGCGTAGGACACTGTGTGTCCCTTCGCGACTTTGCGGGAAGAATCCTGAGATGCTAGAATGTCCGCATGATCAGCGCGATCATAGTCGCGGGCGGCAAGGGCGAACGGCTGTTGGCCTCGGTGCCCAAGCAGTTCCTCGAAGTCCGGGGCAAGCCGATTTTGCTCCGCGCGGTCGAGCGGGTCTGGGCCTGCTCGCGGATCAGCGAGATGATCGTGGTGGCGCCCGAGGCCTTCCTCCCCCAGACCCGGCAGATGCTCTCCGGAAAAGAAGCGAAAATAGTCGCGGGCGGCGCGGAGCGGCAGGACTCGGTCTATGCGGGATTGCAGGCTTGTTCGGCCCAGGCGCAAATGATCCTGATCCACGACGGCGTGCGGCCGTTCCCGAGCCGCGAGTTGATCGAGCGGGTGATTGGGGCCGCGGAGAAGTCGGGCGCGGCCATCCCGGGCTTGCCGCTCAAGGAGACGCTCAAGGAAGTGGACCATAAACCGGGAACGGTCATCGGCACGGTTGACCGGTCGCGTTTATTTTTCATCTCGACGCCCCAAGTGTTCCAGCGGCATCCAATCATGGACGCCCATCAGCGAGCGCAAAACCTCGGGTTTTACGCGACGGACGACGCGGGCCTGATCGAATGGGCGGGCGGATCGGTGGTCATGGTTCCGGGCGAGGAGACCAACATAAAAATCACCACGCGGCTGGACCTGAAGCTGGCGGAACTGATCGCGGAGGAGTTGGGAATATGAGCGACCGGGTTGGGCTGGGCATAGATTTCCACCGCTTTGCTCAAGGCCGCAAGCTGATCCTGGCCGGGGTCCAGCTCGATTATCCGCTCGGGCTGCTCGGGCATTCGGACGCGGATGTGGTGGCGCACGCGGCCGCGGACGCGCTCCTGGGCGCGGCCCGGCTGGGAGATATTGGAAAACATTTCCCGGACAACGACGCGGCGTACAAGGACGCGGACAGCCTGGGACTGCTCAGGAAATGCGCGGAGTTGGTGCGAGGCAAGGGCTACGAGCCGGTGAATATGGATTTGATGGTGATTTTGGAGGAACCGAAACTGGCACCGAAGATGGCGGAGATGGAAAAGAATCTGGCACAGGCGATGGGCATGAGCGTGGAGGATGTGAGCGTGAAGGCCACGCGGCCGGAGCAGATGGGGGCGCTGGGGAGGAAAGAGGGGATTGCGGCGTTTGCGGTGTGTTTGGTGAAAAGAATGTAGGGGTGGGACTTGCCCCGCCCGTGGGGACTAAAGTCCCCCGCACAGTAAGGTCTGCGGACAAGAGTGTCCGCAGCACGAACAGGAGAGACAAAGAATGGGCATTTCGGTTTATAACACGCTGACTGGGAAGAAGGAAGAGTTAAAGGAAGTGCATCCGGGCGAGATCCGGATGTATGTTTGCGGGCCCACGGTTTATGACGACAGCCACATCGGCCACGGAAGAGCCGCGGTGGTGTTCGATTTCATCCACCGTTACCTCGAGTTCCGCGGGTACAAGGTTACTTATGTGCGGAACTACACGGATGTTGACGACAAGATCATCAACCGGGCGAACGCGGACGGGGTCCCGGCGGCGGAGATTTCCGAGCGTTACATCAAGAGTTACGAGTCGGACATGGAGGCTTTGCATGTGGCCAAGCCGGACTTCACGCCCAAGGTGAGCGGGCACATGCCGGACATCATCGCGACCATCGGGGCGCTGATCGAGAAGGGGTTCGCTTATGCGTCGGGCGGGGATGTGTATTTTTCGGTGCGGAAGTTTTTCAATTACGGCGTGCTCTCGAAGCGGACGCTGGACGAGATGGAGTCCGGGGCGCGGGTGGAGATCAACGAGGCCAAGCGGGACCCGCTGGATTTTGCGTTGTGGAAAGCGGCCAAGCCGGGCGAGCCGAAATGGGCGAGCCCGTGGGGCGACGGGAGGCCGGGCTGGCATATCGAGTGTTCGGCCATGAGCACGAAATACCTGGGCAACCCCTTCGACATCCACGGCGGGGGCAAGGACCTGATCTTCCCCCACCATGAAAACGAGATCGCCCAGAGCGAGGCCGCCTATGGCAAGAAGATGGTCAAATACTGGCTCCACAACGGCTTTGTCCAGATCAACTCCGAAAAAATGAGCAAGTCGCTCGGGAACATCCTGCTTATCCGCGACCTGCTCAGCCGCTACCACCCGGAGGTGCTCCGGTATTTTTACGCGAGCGCGCACTGGCGCAGCCCGATAGATTTCTCGGAGGACAACCTGCTCCAGGCGGAGGAAACCCTTTGGCGGTTTTACTCGGCGTTCAACAAAATCCAGAAGCTGGCCAAGGCCGCGGGAGAAGCGAAGCTTCTTTCGGAAGGCCAACTTTGGGAAAGACTCAATAAGCTGGAGGACGAGTTCAAAGAAGCGATGGACGACGATTTCAACAGCGCCAAGGTGATCGGGATTTTCAACGATTTTTTGCGGCTGCTGAACCAGAGCCTGGACAACGGCAAGTTCATCAAAAACCCCGCGGGCGTGGCTCTGCTCGAGAAGAGCTGGAGGCAACTGACCCGGCTGGGCGAGGTCCTGGGCATTTGCCAGGACGACCCCGCGGCCTATATCGAGCAGGGCAAGCTCAAGGGTTTGAAGATCATGGGCCTGGAGGCCTTTGCGATCGAGAAGAAAATGCAGGAACGCTCGCAGGCCCGGCTGGACAAGGATTTCGCCAAAGCCGACGCGATCCGGTCCGCTCTGCTCGAACAGGGAATCCTGCTCGAGGACAGCCGGGAGGGCACGAGTTGGAACATTGACATCAAACAGGTCCACAAAAAATTGCAGCCGCCCGGAGGCAAGAAATGAAAAAATCAGCGGCGCTCGCGCTGGTTATCGGTTTCCTGCTGGCCATTTCCTGCGCGGATAAAAAAATCGAGGTCTCGAACCAGCCGGCAACTCCCAAGCTCATCGGTCCCAAGAAGCGCGTGGGCATCTTCGCGTTCAAGAACAAGAGCCGCTACGGCCAGGATGAGCTGACCCGGGCCGCGGTGGACATCCTTTATTCCGAGCTCGAAAAAAGCAACCGGTTCGAGCTTTACGAGCGCGCGGACTTGAACGAGCTCGAGAAGGAATTCGATTTGATTGAATCCGGCAAGGTCAATCCGGCGAGCGCGGGCGACCCGGGCAAGCTCCCGGAGGTGCAGGCCGTGATCATCGGCGGCATCACCCAGTTCGGCCGGTGGGAAGAGGGCAAGGACTACGGCTTCTATAAGCTGAAGAGCGAGATCGCGGAGGCCGCGGTGGACATCCGGGTGGTGGATGTCGCCACCGGCAGAATCATCGTGGCGGACTCGGGCATGGGCCGGGTCGAGCGCGAGCAGGAGCAGACCTTTGGCTTCGGCGAGGCCGGCTCCTACGACGAGACCATGGCCGACCAGGCGCTGCGCGCCGCGATTGACCAGTTCATCGCCAACCTGATCGAGCGGCTGAATGAAACGCCCTGGGAAGGCAAGGTGGCCGACACCGACATGAGCGGCGGGCAGCAAATCATCGCTGTCAACGCCGGCCGCAAGAGCCTGATGCCCATGGGCGCCAAGCTGGTCATTTTTAAAATCACCGGCAAAATCACCGACCCCGACACCGGGGCGTTACTCGGTTACAAAACCCAGTCGAGCGGCAGCGCGGAAGTCTATGAGTTCAGCGGCGAAGACCTTTTCCTGGCCCGGGTGACTTCGGGCGGCGCGCAAAAGGGAGACCTGGTGGTGCTGGAGGGGGACGCGGGGAAATTCTAACAACGGTCGGGAGGCCCCAAATCAAAAATTTTTGGGACCTTTTTTAAAACGATCGCGGGTATAGTCCAATGCCGATTTTTCAAGGGAGGTTAGGGAAATGAAAAAACTGGGAATCGTTTTCGCGGTTTTGCTGGCGCTGGGTTTGGCGTCTTGCTACAAGCATGGGCCGTGCTGCAAGGAGCATGAACTGACCCGGGTATGCTTTCAGGGTGAGGACCGGCATGCGGAGGTCTATGTTGACGGCGAATACATGGGGCGGATCGAGGAATTCGAGGACGGCTGTCTGCTCCTGCCCGAGGGCGAACACGACATTGATGTGGTGGACACCGGATACTTTCCCTACCATCACATTTATGATGTCGGCCCGACGGTAATTATTGTCCCGTTCATTCTCTATGGCTTTCACGATGATCACGGCCACCATGAAGGCTGGGACAATGATAATGGAAACCACCGGTGGTATAAGAACTATCACCCGGGAGGAAAGCCCTGGGATTATGGCAACCGGCACAAAGGCGGAAAAGGCCCCGGCGACAAAGGTGACAAGGGCAACAAAGGCGGTGGCGGCGGAAACGACAAAGGCGATCAGGGCGGCAAAGGCCAAGGCGGTGGCGGCGGATACGACAAAGGCGATCAGGGCGGCAAAGGCCAAGGCGGTGGCGGCGGATACGACAAGGGCGACAAGGGAGACAAAGGCGGTGGCGGCGGCAACGACAAAGGCGACAAGGGCGATAAAGGCGGTGGCGGCGGCAACGACAAGGGGGACAAGGGCGATAAAGGCGGTGGCAGCGATAGGGGAGATCAAAGCGGCAAGGGCCAGGGCGGCGGAAACGATAAAGGCAACCAGGGCGGCGGCGACAACGGCAAGGACAAAAACAAAAACAAAGACAAGGACAAGGACAAGGACAACTAAGAAACTAGGGACGCTTTGGGCATACTCAAGCGCAGATTTATGATCGCGGCCGTGCGCCGGTCTCGGTCTTGCATCCCGAGTTCATGCAGCGCAAGCCTGCTCTAATCGCGGTCCTGCCCATGGACAACCTGAGCCCGAACCTGGACGCCACGCCCCTGGTCCGGCCCATTCTCCAACAGCGCCTGACCTACAAGGGCTACCGCTGCCTGGCGCTTCCCGAGGTTGACCGAATCCTGAAAGAAAACGGGGTGATGGTCTCGCATGATGTTTATATGTTCACGCCGCAGGAGTTAGGGCGGATCTTTGCGGTGAAAACATCGCAAGTTTGAGCATCGGAGATTCTTCCGGTTTGGCAATAAGCTTCGGATCAGACCGGCTTCACCTTCTCGATGAAATGGTCGGAGGTCTTGCGGGCGACGACCATGATGGACATGGCGCAGTTGACGCCGACGGTGGTGGGGAAAATGGACCCGTCGCCGACCCAGAGACCTTTGATGTCATGGCATTCGCCGGTATCGTCGGCAAAGGAGGAGAGGCGGTCGGTCCCCATGATGGCGCCTCCGAAGTGGTGGCCGGAATAGAGGTTGGTCTGCTTGACCATATAGCCCTTGCGCTTGCCGTTCTGGAAGCGGTATTGAAAAATTTCATCGAGCTGGTTGGGCGACTTGAGCACGAGCCCGGGCAGGCCGGTGCGGATTTCGAGGGCGCCGGCGCGGAAGAAGACGCGGCAGATGACCCAGGTGGCAAAGGTCATGGCCTCGTTGTCCCGCTCGGTAATGTCAATCTTGATGTCATCCTCCGTGATCCGGCCGTAGGCGTCGCTCTTGTGGATGAACTCGATCCCGGACCAATGGTTCAAATCCTTCATCAGCGCGAGCAGTTCCTTGCCCACGCCCGGCAAGATATTGGCCATGCCCCAGGGCAGCGAGAGCGCGGCCTCGCAGAGGAACCCGTGTTTGTTCTTGTCATAGTAGGGCTCGTTGCGGTTGATGTCGGCGTATTGCACGATCTCGGTCGAGTCGTTGATGCCGTCCCAGCCGCGGATTTCGATGTTCTGCGGGAACCGCGCCATCTGCATGGCGCCGGGCTGGGTGGAGAACCTGGTCCCGACCACGCCGTTGGGATTGATCTTGCTCTTGAGCAGGATCCGGGTGGTTGCGACCGGACCCGCGGCCATGACCACATTGCGGGCCTGCACGGTCAGGTTTTTATAGAACAACTCGCCCGACCTCGGGGCCGGGGCCTTGGCGTCCATCACCCGGGCCGTGACCGTGAACTTGGCCGGCGATCCGTTCTTGAGGTCATTAAGCTCGCGCAAAACATCGTCCTTCGCCGAGCCTTTCAGCTTCTCCGAATAGGGATAGTCGCCCTCGGTCGGGAAATTGATTTTCAGATTGGTCGCCTCGGCCCCGCAATAGACCTGGGTCTTGAATTTATGGGACCAGTTGAGGAACGCATTGGCCGCGTCCATCTTCACGCCGTAATGGCAGCCCTGGGTGCAGTTGCCGCAGCGGAAGCAAAAATCCACCGGCCGGTCCGAGGATTTCCATTTGATGCCCTCGCGCTCGGCGCCGATGGCCAGGATCTGGTTGCAGGGATTATGGTGGTTCCACAGCACCGGCTTCACATAGAGCAGCTTGTTCAACTCGGCTTGGTAGGCCTCAAGCTTGGGGTTCTTCTCCGGATCAAAGGTCTTGAGTCCCATTCTCGCCCAGTCTTGCAGCACCACCTTGGGCAGGTCCCAGGTCACCGACTCGGAAGCAACCGTGCCCCCGCCGTAGCACTGGCCGGCGATCAGCGACACGCGCGAATAGTCGCCGCTCGCGGGCGTAAAGATGGTGGGCGCCTCGATCCGGGTGAGCATGAACACTTCCTTCCGACCCAATTCCTTCGGCGGGAAGTATCCGCCCTTTTCCAGCACCACCACCGAGTATCCGGCGCGCGCCAAATAATAGGCCATGGTCCCGCCGCCGGCGCCCGAGCCGATGATGCACACATCCACCGGCCCCACGGTCTTGCTTGCCGTTAGATCTTTATATTCAATAATCATATTTTCTCCCTTTCCTTACTGTGCGGGCGACTTTAGTCGCGCTTTCTTGAAATCAATTCCCCGCTTTAATCCGATCCACCAGCAAACTCTTGTCCACCTGGACTTCCGAGTCCGGCGGCATCCAGTCATCCGCTTTGGGTCCGCCGTATCCGATCCGGGGCCAGACCACCCTTTTCTCCGGCGGCAGGTCGGCCTCGCCGTTGGCGTCGCTGTAATATCCAAGCGCGCAGATCATCTTCTTGAAGCTGCGGATGTCCTCCCCGGTGGCCGGCACGAGTCGGTTGACCAGGCCGAGCACGGGCTGGGCCAGTTGGATCAGGCGCATGTAGCGGAGCATGACCAGGAAATCAGGGGACGGGTTCTGCGCGAAAAATTTGTCCACATTCAACGCCACATCCACGGTCCTGTTCAGCACCGGCTCGTCCGGAATGATTTCGAGGGACATGTTCTTGATGGTGTTGTATTCGGCCGGAGTGAGGAACCGCAATTGAGGAGTGCCGGCGGTTGCCGCAAAACCTTTTCGTCCCGCCAGGCTCCAAGGCCCGACGATCGTTCCCATCACCAGACCCGCGCGTTTGAGGAATAACCTTCTGGAAAGAGCCATCTTATTACCTCCCATTTGGATCTTAATATGAACTTAACATAGTTGCATGGGCACTGCAAGGTCGGAATTGGGAATTGGGTCCTGTCGATCCGCCCAGGGCGGAAGGACAGGATCGGAATTCGGGATCAACTGAACCCTGACTCCCGGCTTTCATTTTTGGAGATGCAAGGGCACGCTGATGATGACCACGCCGGGCTTGAAGTGCAGGAAGCCGCGGATGATGAACGCGGTCTGGTTGTGGAGCAGGTGCTGCCACCATTTGGAGGGGACGAACTCGGGCAGGAGCACGGTGATGATGCCATCCGGGTATTTTTCCCGGACCTGGTCCACATAATCGAGCAGCGGCCGGGTGATGGAGCGGTAGGGCGATTCCAGGATTTTGAGCGGAACCCCCATGCCATACTTCTCCCAGTCCGCGCGCATCTGGGCTTCTTCCGCGGGATTGAGACTGATATAGACCGCGGCCACATCGTTCGAGAGCGCCTTGGCGTATTTGATCGCGTTGATCACGGCCATCTGCACCCCGGAAACCGGCACGATCACCGAATGATGCTTGAATTCGGTTTCATGATAATCGGGCTGGATCACCAGTTGCCGGGACACGGACAGGTAATGCCGCTTGACCCGGAGCGACATCCAGACCAGCACCGGGATGGCGAACACGACCATCCAGGCGCCGCGGGTGAACTTTTCGAAGGTAATCACGATCAGGACGACCAGGGTAGAACAGGCGCCGATGCCGTTAATCAGGGCGTTCCGGCGCCAACCCGCGCCCTTGAGCGAGAACCAGCGCCTGACCATGCCGGCCTGGGAAAGGGTGAACCCGAGGAACACCCCGACCGCGTAAAGCGGGATCAGGGCGTGGGTATTGCCCCGGAAGATGATCACCAACAGGGACGCGATCGCGCCCAGGATCAGGATGCCGTTGGAAAAGACCAGCCGGTCCCCCAGATTGGCGAGTTGGCGGGGCAGGAATCCGTCGCTGGCCATGATCGAACTGAGCCGGGGAAAACCGGCGAACGAGGTGTTCACCGCCAGGATCAGGATGAAGGCCGTGGAAAATTGAATTACATAATAGATCGGCCCGACCGAAAAAATCATCCGGGCGATTTGGGAAAGCATGGTTTCATTTTTCGCGGGCAGGGCGCCGAAGTGATAGGAGACAAAGGTTATGCCCAAGGCGAGCGCGGCCAGGATCAGGGCCATATAGATCAGGGTGATCCCGGCGTTGCGGGACTCCGGCGGCCGGAAGGCGGTGACCCCGTTGGAAATGGCCTCGATCCCGGTCAGGGTGGCGCACCCGGAGGCAAAGGCCCGGAGCAGAATGAACAGCGGAAAAATCTGGACCAGGGAACTCTGCTGAGCCGCGGCCGCCGGTCCCGGGGCTTGGCCGGAAAAAATTTTAACCAGCCCCAACCCCACCAGCAGGAACATGGACGCGATGAAGATATAGACCGGGATGGAGAAAAGTTTGCCCGATTCGCGCACCCCCCGCAGGTTGACCAGGGTCAAGAGCACGATGGCGATGACGCACAATAACACCCGGTGCCTATAAAGACCGGGGAAGGCCGAAGTGATCGCGGCGATGCCGGAACAGATGCTGACCGCGACCGTGAGCACATAGTCTATTAGAAGCGCGGCGCCGGCCACCACTCCCGGCCGGGTGCCCAGGTTGTCCTTTGCCACCACATAGGCCCCGCCGCCGGACGGATACGCGTGGATGGTCTGGTAATAAGAGCTGGCCACGATCAGGACCAGAACAACGATGGCGATGGCCACCGGGATGGAATAACTGAGCAGAGCGGTCCCGCCCAGGACCAGGGCAAAAAAGATTTCTTCCGGACCGTAGGCCACGGAGGACAGCGCATCCGAAGAGAACACGGCCAGACCCATAACTTTATTCAACCGCTCTTGCTTCTCGCGCGCGGTCTCCAAAGGCTCGCCGATAAGAAAGCGTTTGAGCGACATATTCCCTATCCTCCGGGGGAAGCCGCTTATTTAGATGGCCGCAGTTGGGCCATGGCCAGCACCGTCCGCTCCGGGGTGGGCAGGCAGGGCATACCCAAGTCCTGCACCGAGGCCACCGCGGAGTCCTCCCGGCCCACGAACGAACTGGTCACGATGGGCTTGCCGATCTCTTGCGGGAGCTTGGCCAGTTTGAGGAAAATCGCGTCTATCCATTTTTTCATCTCCTCGAACGGGAATTTGATCGCCTCCTGTTGGTTGTGACTCAACTGGTCATACCAGGACCCGCCGCCAATGCCGTGAATGATCAAGCCGTCCACCTCGCCGGATTCGAGGATCAGTTGCGGCAGTTTGAAAAAGGGAATCTCCAGGTCGGGCGCATAGGTCATGTCCACCGGGTTCTTGGAGGACCCGGTGGGCGGGAGCTGCTCGCGGATTTTCGCCTGCAAATTCGCGGAAAATTCCGGGACCTCGAACCCGGCTCGCTCGAGCGCGTCGGCCAGACTGGTCGCCGGGCCGCCCGCATTGGTGCAGACCGCGATCCGGTTGCCCTTTAGCCGCGGCTGATAGGCCAAAGTATATGCCCATTCAAAAAGCGACTGGAGGTCCGGGGCGCGGATGATCCCGGCCTGCTTGAAAGCGCCGTCATAAATTTCGTCCCTGCCCGCCATGGCCCCGGTATGGCTCGCGCCTGAACGGGCCCCGGCCTTGGTCCCGCCCACATAAATCGCCACCACCGGTTTTTTCGCGCTCGCCCTTTTGGCCGCGGCCAGGAATTCGGCCGGCCGGCGGATGCCCTCGATGTAGAGCGCAATCGCTTTCACCTGCTCGTCCGCCGCGTAATAATCTATCGCATCCACCAGGTCTATGCTGGCCTCGTTGCCCAGGCTCACGGCCTTGGAGTATCCGATCCCGAATTTCTCCAGATAGACCAAAGACTGCGTGACATAGGTCCCGCTGTGCGAGGCCAGCCCGATCGCGCCGGGGTTCATCCGGTAGGGATACATGGTGACATTGATCTTGGCCCACGGGGCGATGATCCCGATACAGTTCGGACCCACGAACCGGATCCCGTAGCGCTGAGCGACCTTGACCAATTCCTGCTCCAGCGCCCGGCCCTGCTCCCCCATCTCCTTGAACCCGCCGGAAATCACGATCGCGCGCTTGACCCCCTTCCGGCCCAACTCCTCGAACAGCTTGACCACGGCCTCCGACTTGATCGTGATCAGGGCCAGGTCCGGGACCTCCGGCAAGTCCGCCACGCTCCCATAGGCCTTAAGACCCTGGATGCTCGCAAGCTTCGGATGCACCGGATATACCTTGCCCGGGAACCCGATCCCCAAAAGGTTCATCAACTGGTAGGTGCCCATGGTGGTCAGCTTCTCGTTCGCGCCGAAGACCGCAATACTCCGCGCATTGAAAATCTGCTCCAGCGGATTTTTCTCCCTATCTTCCATCTCCACTTCCTTCCCCGCAAACTTCCTGATTAGTTTAAGGCCGGATGCCAATTTTTCAAATCCGTTATGAATCAGCCGCGCCGCTTACAGGTATTTCAAGACCGTCCGCCGGCCCAACTCCCGGATCCGGGGCTCGATTTTCAAGGCCAGCTCCGCGCAGATCCGCGCCATTTCCCGCTCCCGCGCCGCCTCCGGCAAAGCGCCGCCGTTTTTCCGAACTCCTCGATCAATTCCGCATTCTTGAGTCCCGCGGGAACCTTGCCCGGCCGTGGAGTATAAAACCACCCGGTTTTTAGGGACGGTAGCCAGTTTATTATTCACTCCTCGCTCATGCCTCCCGAGCATACCCCCCCCCCTGAACTTGTCAAAAATTCTAAATACAGCGGATTCTTTAGAAAGTATGTGAAGGATCCAGACCCTTCGGTCCAGGCATTGGTCCCTGGGATCTGACTTTCAGTGATCAGTTTTTTTCTTTTTCCTTGGAATGGATCTGCTCATAAACCTGCTTTAAAAGATGCTTGCTCACCAGTTCCCGGAAATCCTGCTCGTTCATGAACTTGGCGGTGATTTCCTCGTTCTGGTCCATACGGTCTATGAACAATCCTTCCAGGGCTTTTAAAAAGACATAGCTGAAATTTTCCATAGTGTTTGCAAGCGCGGCCTGCCGCAAATTGGAATTAGCCACGGCATCCTCCCGGATCGAATCGAGGAAAAGCTGGTCCGCCGGCTTGAAATCGGTCCCGAACCTCTGGTTCAAAAGGTCTATCAATTTGGAAAGCTCAATCTCTTCCTTGTTTTCCTCGCCGGTGCCCACGGCAACCGGTCCGGGAACCTCTCCGCCCATGCCCTTTTCCAACTCGAGCTTGCCCTCGCTGATCTTCTGGAGTCGGTAATACTTGAGCGCCACTTCCTCGTCAAAATTATAAACCGGTCCGCGCGGACCAGTAGGCAATTTCATCAAGAGGAACCGGACATAGGAATAAAGCTTTTCCAAATCGGTGTCCTGAAACGGTATGATCTGAGACAAGAACGAATAGAGGTTCCGATAAGCCACCAGGGTCTTTTTGAATTCTTCCTGCACCGGCTCTTCCAACTGGATAAACCGGTTCACCGCCGGGTCTATGCAGGCATTCATCCGGGCATGGTCGCCCGAGCTGTGATACTTTCGAGGCTTGTAAAAAACCTTGGCGAATTCCAAGACCTCGGCCTTGTAATATACCTGTTTCTCGTCCAACTTGGCCTGCAGTCCATATAATTGAGAAGCCTCGGCGCGTTCTCCCACCATGGTCTGCTCATAATAAGGTTGGAACGAAGCCAGAATCTCCTCCGGCTCGTTCACAAAGTCCAGAATAAAAGTGTCTTCCTTGCCCGGAGCGATCCGGTTCAAGCGCGAAAGCGTCTGCACCGCCTGGATGCCGGAAAGCCGCTTATCCACATACATGGTGTGCAAAAGCGGCTGGTCAAACCCGGTCTGATATTTTTCCGCCACCAGCAGCACCTGATAATCTTCGCTGGCAAACCTTTCCGGCAGTTCCTTCTCGCGGATGCCGTTATTCATCCCGACTTCGGTGTATTCAATATTATGCGCGTCCGGGTCAATTACCGTGCCGGAAAAAGCCACCAGGGTCTTGATCCCGGTATAGCCTTTTTCCCCGATATACCTATCAAACGACTGCTTATACCGGACCGCGGCCAGCCGCGAATTGGTCACGACCATGGCCTTGGCCCGGCCGCCGATCTTGTGGATGGTAAAATGCCGGAAGTGCTCGATCATCACCTCGGTCTTCTGCGCGATATTATGCGGGTGCAGGCTCATGAACCGCGCCAAGGCCCGCGCCGCTTTTTTCTTCTCGACCTTGGGGTCGTTCTCAATGGACTTGATCAACTTATAATAGGCCCGGTAACTGATGTAATGCTTGAGCACATCCAAGATAAAACCTTCCTCAATGGCCTGCCGCATGCTGTAAAGATGGAAAGGTATGGGCTTGCCCCCAGGCCCCGGTTTTCCAAAAACCTCCAAGGTCTTGTATTTGGGAGTCGCGGTAAAGGCGAAAAAGCTGATGTTGGGCTGCTGGGTCTGCGTCATAAAAGTGGGACTTCAGGCGCAACGCGACTCCCAATATTCCTCAAAGCGGCCCGAGAGTAAGAGACACCGCGGGCTGATGATGGCATTGGCGCCGGCGACCGACCATTCCATGCCCGAGCGCTTCAGCCGCTGGCCGATCACGCTCTTGCATCCCGCCTCAACCACCCCCGAGCCAACAAACAAGCCCTCATCCCGGAACTTTCGATATCGCATCCGCTCCCGGTTCTCCTCAAAATAGCCCAACTCGGTTTCGATTGGTTCCCGGGCCGCCCCCGCATCCGTCAGCTGGCTCCGAGCTTGCGCAACGATCCTCTCCACCTGGCCCTCATCCCGCAAGGTCCGCCAGCGCATCCGAAACGCCCGGATTTTCTTTTCATCGCCCGCAAACAAGAGCTGGCACAACTTGCCGATATGCTCCCGGGCATGATCGAGATCAATGCTCTGGGTGGCCCGCCAAAAGCGCAACTCGGCCAGACCTCGCACCCAGCGCGCGCCATCGCCCAACACCACAACTTTTTGAGCCTGGTTCAGGCCCCGGCGCGCCGCCTCCGCGTAGATGCGCTCGCCGAATTTCTCCGCGGCTTCAAGGGCGCCGACAACGGAGGTCGAGTCCGCGTCACGCAGAGGAAAACCTTTTTCGTCGGTAGCGGTCTGGGTAAAAACGCACCCGAGCTTGGCCTCCCGCGTCTTCGCGCTCCCATCCGCCTGCTTGCCCTTCCGACCCGCAACCTCCCACGGAACCATCGGAACCCCGGCGCCATCATAAGCGATATACATAACCGGAACCGCCTCCCCCGCCGAACTTTCAACGTCGCCCTTCAGAACCGACGCCCGATCCCGAGCCAGCCACGCTTCAACCTCCCGACCGATCCTCTCCGCCACCCGTTCCACATCCTTGGCGCTCACTGGGATCCCCGCATAAATCCGCAAATCCTCGCTCCCCTCCTTGAAGGTCCCTTTACTCCCAGCCCGAGCCATCATCCGTCGCAACCCCGGAGACCGACCGGTCCCCGCTACATCCAACTCCTCGTCCCCGGGATATCGGCTCTCCCCGCAAACCGGACATTGATATCGCGTCCGCCAAAACTTCACCTCCCCAAGAATCGTTAACAGCTGCTTCCCCCTAACCCCCTGGCTTGGCATCCGCGCCCCGCACAAACATTCCACCCCGCCTTCCACGCTTTACTCCCTTCTGGTTTTTGGTTTTGGCTGGCGGGCCAAAAGTAATTTGCCAAAACCGAGGGAGTTTTCAATGGTTAGGGAAAGCTATTTTGGACAGGTGTGGTTGCGCGCCTATTTTGCGGAATTGCTGAACCGGAGGCTGGGTGATTCCATATTATTAAGGTTGTGGTATAATCGCGGGAGATTTCTGGAGGAGTAAGATGAAAAGGAAGGCGACTCTGGGAGTAGCATTGGTTTTCCTGCTTGCGGCCGGCTGCGGCCAGACCAGTCTGAAACAGAAAATCATCCCGCTCAACCAGGCCCAGGCCACGCCCGATCATCCGCCGATCTATAATTATTCGGGCTGGGTGATCGCGCGGGCGGTCCTGCATAATCACACCACCTACAGCGATGGCTGCCGGACCCCGGAAGACCTGGCGCAAATGGCCCGGGACCAGGGGATTGCGGTCCTGGGAATCAGCGATCATCGCGAAGGTCAAATCTGTCTGGGCAAGGGACTTTGCTACGATGTGGGCGGAGTGGATTCCCCAAAGGTCGGCTATCAGAAATACTATGAGCACATCAGCCGGCTGGCGCAGGACAGCCAATCCCCGATCATCCTGTTCGGAATCGAGACCATGCCTTATATCTGGGTGGAGCGCAGATTCGGCACCGTGCTCGGGTCCGGCGCCAACAATCATTTCACCAGCTGGGGAATTTATGACCCGGAAGTGTATGAGCAGATGCCGGCGCGCAAGCAGATGGAATTGAAGGTGGAAAAAAATCCCGGAGCGGAGCCGTATGCGAAATGGGTGGATTACCTGCGGGATCATGGCGGCTTGGTGTTCATCGCGCATCCGGACATTGCGGACGATTCCTGGCGCCTGATCCTGCATCACAAGGCGCCGTCGCCTTACTACTTGATCCCCGAGCTCGCCCGGCTCACCGGCGTGGCCCTGGTCCCGGACGGGATGGCAGAGACCGCGCAGCCCGGAGGCGCCTGGGACGAGGGGCAGTTTCAATACCTGGCCGGGTTCCGGCCGGAGCCGCTGTGGGGATGGGGAGAGTCGGACTATCATTGCGATCCGCCTCCGCTCAGCCACGGCATCACCTGTTTTACCTGAAAGACTTGACCCGGGACGAGGTTTTTCGCGCGATCAAATCCGGAAGGATGATCGCGGTTTCCGGCGAGCCTTTTATGGATAGCTATGTTTCGGAATTTTCCGTGGGGGACGGCAAGCCCGCGGCCGAGAAGATCATGCTGGGCGAACAGGTGAAGCTCTCGGCTGCGCCGGTGATCCGGTTTGCGCTGGATAAGCCGGTCCCGATCAAGGAGGTCAAGCTGGTGAGAAACGGCAAGGCGATCTTCACCGCGGATAAGAGCGAGTTCGAATACCGGGACGACGCGGCCAACTCCGACCGGATCCAGTGTTATTACCGGGTGGAGGTGGTGGGCATGGAACCCGGATCGAGGATGTTCACCAATCCGATTTTCGTTTCCTGGAAATAAGCGCAAAATTTCAAGCAAGGAGAATAAAAAATGAAAAAGAAAAATATCCTGCTGCCGCTCTTGATAGGTTTTTTCATCATCGGTTGCGGCTACATCAACCAAAAACCCTATGGCCTGATCCAAAAGGCCGGGACGCCCGAGCATACGCCCACCTGGAATTATGGCGGCTGGATCGTGGCGCGCGGTTCCGTTCACAACCACACCACCTACAGCGACGGCAACCTTTCGCCGGAGGAACTGATCCAGAACGCGCGCAACCAGGGCATTGCGGTGCTGGCCATCACCGACCACCGCGAGGGGAGCATTTGCATCGGCAAGCACCAGCTGATCTGCGGCAACATGGGCGGGGTGGACTCCAAGAAAGTGGGCTACGAAAAATATTGGGAGCACATCACCCGGCTGGCCAAGGAAACCACGGACCCGGTGATCCTGCCCGGGTTCGAGGTGGCGCCGCACATGTGGAACGAGGGCTATTTCCCGTATCTGTCCATCAAGGCCTCGCACTGGCATTTCACCACCTATGGCATTGACGACATCAAGGTCTATGAGAACATGCCGGCGCGCGCGATGATGCTGATGAAGCCGGAGCAAGACCCGACCGCGCAGCCGTTTGTGGAATTCGTAGATTACATCACGGCTAATGGCGGCATGGTTTTTCAGGCCCATCCGGAGAGCTTCGAATATGAGCGCTATTTCGACCTGGTCTATCTTTTGGCCGCGGCACCCGTGCATCTGACCGACAAGCTCGACAACCTGACCGGCGTGGCGATCCTGCCCGAGGGCATCAATGTGGTGGGCAAGCCCGGAGGGGAATGGGACAAGGCCCTGGCCAGCTATATGGTCGGCATCCGCAAAACCCCGCTCTGGGCCTGGGGCGAAGCCGATTTCCACCTCGCGCCCGAAGGCAAGCTCTACAACGCGGCCACGCTGTTCTATCTCAAGTCCTTGGACCGGGCCGAGGTCTATAACGCCATGCGCACCGGCCGCATGGTGGCCATCTCGGGCGAGGCTTTCCAGGAGAGCTATGTCAGCGAGTTCTCGGTCTCGGACGCGGGTCCGGCCCAGGAGAAGATCATGCTCGGTCAGACCGCGGTCCTTTCCGGACCGCCGGTGGTAAGATTTTCCTTGAGCAAGGAAGTCCCGCTCTCGGAGGCCCGCCTGATCCGGAACGGGAAAGTGGTCTATAGCGGCAAGGGCTGCAATTTTGAATTCAAGGATTCGGAAGCCTTTGCCAAAAAGAGCCCGGTTTATTACCGGGTGGAGTTGATCGGAGAGGGCCCGCAGGAATACGGGAACACCACCCGTTTGATCACCAATCCGATTTTCATCAATTGGAAATAACCGATCGGCGGGACAATTTTTAAGCGGGAACGGCGTCGGAGCATGATGGGAAAAAGTTGGAGGTATTGACCATGAAAAAGGCCTTGGTTTTGAGCTTGGCTCTGGTTCTGTTGGCGGGAATGGGCATGGGTTGCGCTCTGATCAAGGGCAAGCCGGTCCCGCTCACGGAAAAGCTGGCCACGCCCCTGCACACGCCCATGTATAAGTCCGGCGACT
>CAIUDS010000556.1 GCA_903897985.1 uncultured delta proteobacterium | reverse complement strand
GATCCCGCTCAGGATGACCTTTTTGTGGAGCCGCCCCGAGCACAAGCCCCAGCCGGTGGAACCGGTGTAGTCCTCGAACAGCCACTCCATTTCCGGGAGGTCCTGCATCTGGAAAAACGACTGGAGGATTTTTCCCAGGTTCGCGATCCGCTGTCTGCCCGAGAGCGGTCCGCGAAAGAATTTGATCCGTTCCAGGTCGGACAGGATCAGATCATATTTGCCGCCCGCTTTCCTGGCCAGGACCGAGTCGGGTTTGAAATCCCGCTGCAGCACGCCCCGGTCATGCAGTTTTTCCAGCAAATCCGCGAGCGCGGCAAACAGCAGTTTGGCCTCCGCGGTTCCGCTCTCTTTCCAGGCCTGCCCAAAATTCTTCAGGTCCTCCAGGTAAGGTTCGACCACCAACTCCTCCGCGGGAAGACCGTTGCTCTTGCGGAAGGCAAAGACGACCGCCTTGACCGAGGGGATGCCCAGCTCCGCCAGTTTGCGGGCCGCCACGAACTCCTGCTTGCACCTCGAATTTCGGAACAGGTATTTGGCGCGCTTGGCCAAGTCCGCGGGCAAATAGGCCTTGACCAAAAATTTTTCCGCCGAGCCCTCGGGCGTGAAAAGGTATATCCGCCGGCGTCCGGTGGTGGTCTTGAACAGCCGCAGGCCGGCCGGGGCTTCCGCCTTCGCGGCATCCTGCAACTGCGCAAAAATCAGCGCGCCTTCTTCGCCCGCGCAGATTACCTGCCAGTTATGGCCGGCCAGATCAAGGTCTTGCATTTTCCAACACCTGTTCAAACACTTTGAAATATCCTTCCACCATTTTAGAAGCATAAAGGTCCGGTCGAGGTTTCACCCGCTCATGCTTTTCCAGCAACTCCCGGGCCGCCTTGACCGCTTCCGCCGGATCAACCGGGTTGCGGTAGAAATACTCCAGTTCGGCGTCCTTCTCTCCCCCAACCGCTCTCCCGCAGTCCTGGACCAGTTCCCGAGTGCCGCCGTTATACGAGCAGAGCACGGGAAGCCCCGTAACCAGGGCCTGCGCCACCACCTTGGGACACCATTCATACCAGGGCAGATAGATGAACAGGTCCGCGGCGCGGAAAACTTCGGCCATCTGCCGGTGGCTCAGCCGGCCGGGCGCCACGATTCTCGGATGTTTCGGGACCGCCGCGCCCTCCCCGATCACCGCCAGGCCCAAATCCTTATCGCCCAGCGTCTCGAACACCTCGATCACCTGGTCCAGGTTTTTCCACTCCCGCCAGCGCGCCGCCGTCACCAACAGCCGATTGAAACCGAAATTATTTTTCTTGCCCTCCCGGCTGAAAACCTTTTCATCCGCGCCATTGAGGACAATGTATGAAGGCTTGGTGACTTGAAAAACTTTTTCCCAGACCTCGAGGCAGAATTGGCTCTGGAAGATCGCGCCGTTCACTTTCTGAAAGGTCTCGTAATTGATGCTGGCAAAGGGATTCTTCGGGTCCTTTACCCCGATCCCGTCCAGCCGCTGAACAAATTTCGCGCCCTGCTTCTGGAAGTGTTCCATCCGCTCCGGGTTCTTGCTCTTGCCGATCAGGAGCACGAGGTCCGCATTTTTTTTGCTCCAGAACTCAACGCTTTTTCCTTGACGCCGGGCCTCGGCCGCGAACAGGTCGGTGAAACCGGGCGAGGGATTGCGCGGGTTGATCGGGTGATTGACCGCCACCTTGATGCCTTCGTTCTTTTTAAACCAGATCATTTCATTCCTTCCCGGCCAGCGTCTTTTCAAAGAAGTCGAAATATTGTTCGACCATGAAGGAAAGGTGAAGGTCCGGCCGAGGCCGGCAGCGCTCGCCCCGGGCGAGCACGGTTTCCACCGCCTTGACCGTCTCGTCAATGTCCACCGGGTTGCGGCCGAAGTCTTCGAGGTCGTGGTCCTTGGCGCCATGCACCGCGATCCCGCAGTCCGAGACCAGTTCTCGGGTCCCGCCGCGATAGCTGCAAACCACCGGCAGGCCCGCGACCAGCGCCTGCGAGACCACCTTCGGGCACCATTCCTGCCAGGGCAGGTAAATGAAGAAGTCCGCGGCCCGGAAAACCTCGGCCATTTGCTTGTGGCTCAGCTTGCCGGTGGCGATGATGCGGGGATGCTTCGGGACCTCGGCGCCGTCTCCCGCAACCACCAAGCCCAGATCTTTGCGGTCTCGTTTGAGAAACACCTCCACCACCTGGTCCAGACCCTTCCACGGCCGCCACCGCGCGCCCGTGACCATCAGCCGCTCAAACCCGAAGTCGCGCTTTTTGCCCTCGGCTGAAAATACCCGCGCGTCCGCGCCGTTGTAAATGATGGTTGAAGGTTTGTCGAGCGGGAACGCCCGCAGCCAGATTTCCCTGCAGAAATTGCTCTGGAATATAATCGCGTCCGCTTTTTCGGAAGTTTGAAAAATGAAGTTGTCTTGCCGCGGCTCCCGCGCGTTCACAATGCCCACTCCGTCAACCCGCTGCACGATCTTCACCCCCGCGCTCCGGTACCGGTCCAGCCGCTCCAAGTCCTGGTCGCAGTCAATCACCAACACGAGATCGGGCTTTTGGTCTTTGTCCCAGAAGCAGGCCTGCCGTCCCTGCCGTTTCGCCTCGGCCAGGAACTGTTCGCCGAAATAGGGCGAGCCCGGCAGGAGCCGGGGCTTGTGGTTAATCGCGACCCTGGGGCCGCCGCGGTTCCCGGGCATCGCCCTGTTCTCCTTTGCCGGCAAGGGAGGCGGAGAGACGGCTAAGCCAGATTTTGGGCTCGAGCGGCTTGAGCTGAAGCGCGATCCCGAGAAATTCCCTGGCCAGTTTCATGTCCCCGAAGTCCCGCAAAATCAGATACCGGTCATAAAAATATCCATACGGACTAGCAAATTCGTAAAAACCGCGCAGCCGGATCCGGTGCTCCAGGCGCTCATATTTCTGATCAAGCCGGTCCATTTCCACAAGCGCCTTTTGGTAGGACTTTTCATTGGCCGCCAGTTTCGGAAAGCTGAACAGCGAAATCACCCGATGCAGGTAATGCATCAGGTTGCTGTAATAATACCGCTCGAACAAACCCTTCCTCGTCGCCCGGTCCGGCCGGACCCGTTCCTCATATTCGCAGGTCACCTCCGAAACATGATAGAACGGGTAATGCTGCAAAATCCGCAGCCACATCTCCCAATCGTGCGCGGTCGTGACCAGCTCCTCGATGAACATCCCGACTTTTTCAAAGCACGCGCGGCTCGCCAAAATCAGCATTGAAACCACCGGGTCATAGCGGATGCACTTGGCCAGGTCAATGCTTTCCTCGATGTTGATCTCCGACCGGATCAAACTCCCCGCCGCGTCAAAATAGACGATCTTCACATCCGGATACGCCAGCCCCGGTTTGCCTTCCTGCTCGAGCCTTTTTACCAGGACCTCCAGGTGGTTCGGATATATGATGTCGTCATCGTCAAGAAACCCGATATAGTTCCCGCGCGCCATCTCCAGACCCCGGTTCAAGGCCGCAGCCGGGCCGCCATGCTCCGCCAGAAAATATCTCAGACCCGGCGGCGCGATTTCCTTCGCAATGGTTTCGGCTTCCTTCGCCCCGCCGTCATTGATCACCACCGTTTCAAAATCCCGGAAGGTCTGTTTGCTCACGCTGAGCAACGCCTCGCGCAACAGGTCCAGCCGGTTGTAAGTCCTCACGATCAGGCTGACCTTCGGCCGCGGTCCCGCGTCGGCGATCCCATCATGGTCAAGATGCCGGAAATTGAGATAGCCCTTTTGGACCAGCGCGTTGGCCTTTTCCAGATAAAAAAGATTGATCCGGGCCAGGCAAAAACTCGGCGCTTTTTTCAGGGCCTGCTCGAAAAGTTCCAGGCCGCGGTCAAAATTCCCGAGCAGGTATTCGCAAACCCCGAGGTCATTGAGCATTGGCGCGGACGCGCCGTTGCCCAGGCTCGCTTTCAAAATCCCGGCGCCTTCCTCCATCCGGTTTTCCCGGATCCGCGCCTTGGCCCGCTCATAGGCATCGTTCATCAGACATAGCTCCGGAGCAGCCGGGCCCAGACCTTGATCTCCGCCGGCGCCAGCTTGCGGCCGCAATTGAAACATTCCCGCGCCTCTTTTTTCCGGCCTTCCTTCATCAGTTCGAGCCCGAGCTGGTAGAAAAGCGCATAGGCCGGTTCGTGGAACAACTTCCGCAGTTCCAGCCCCTGCATCAGTTCCGGGAACCTTTTCAGCAGCCGCTCGAGCATGAGCAGGAATTTTTCGTCATCCGCGTTCGAGGCCAGACCCATTTTATACAGGGGCGTGATCCCGTGATAGTAGCAGATCAAGTTGCGCTGATGGTTCCGGTCCAGGACCGAACGCTTGCCCACCTGCTCGAGCCCCTGCCAGTAGCGGAGTTCCCCGCTCGGCTTTTGCACATAATCGAAATTCACCACATGGCTGAGCGCGAGCATGAATTCCCAGTCCACCGAACTCTTCAGTCCCTCCAGGAATCCCGGCATCTTATCCAAGACCTCCCGCCGGAGCACCAGGGTCAGCAGGTTCATTATATAAAATCCGCGCCAGAGTTTCTCGCGCTCCCACGGGCCGGCTTCATGGAGTTGCTCCCGCTTTTTCCGTCCGGTCTGATCCAACCAGGCCAGGTTCAGGTCCGAATAAACCGCCGAGGCCTCCGGGTGCATTTCCAAATGGCTCACCAGCCGCGCCCAGCACTCGGGATCCGCGAAGTCGTCGTCATCGAGGAACCCGATCATCGTTCCGCGCGCCAGCCGCAAACCCACATTGAACGCGCCCGCGGGGCCGGAATGTTTCGCATACGCATAGACCATCCGTTTGTCCCAGAGCTTTTCCAGCGCCGCCTCCACCTCGCGGCCACCCTCGTCATTCACGATGACCAGCTCCCAGTCCTTGAAGCTCTGCGCTCGAACGCTCTTCACCGCCTCCGCGATCAGCTCGCCCCGGTTAAAGGTCCGCATCACGATGCTCAACTTGGGCTTGAGCGCTTCGTCCCCCGTCTTCAACTCCAGCACCCGGTTCCGCGCGTCCTGGCCCCGGCTCGGGTTCAGGCTCGAAAGTTCCGAGATATAAAAATAATTGATCCCGGTCCGCACATCCTGGTCCGGCCTCTGCATCGCATTTTCCATCAGCCCCAGCGCCCGCTCCCACTCCCCGGTCCGCGCGCAAAACAGCGCCAGATCGTTCAGCACCCCCGCGCTCTCGCTCACCTCGATCACCTGCTCCATCAGCCGCTTGGCCTCCGGCCATTTGTGCGCGAGCAAAGACCGCCGGACCTGGTCCATCCCCGGATATGACTTCATTTCTTCGTTTCCACTTTTTTTCTCAGCCAGCCCAAAAATTCCCGAAATATCTTTCGCTCGTCAAACCGTTCCGAGATCGTCGCCCGAGCCGCCTGGCCCAACTGCTCCGCCCGGGCCCGGTCTTTGATCAAGCTCTCAACCCGTTCCGCCAGTTCCTCCGCCTTCCCCGCCTCATACAGTAACCCATTCTTGCCGTGCTCAATAACCTCCCGCACCCCCGCAATGTCCGCGGCCACCACCGGCCTTCCCGCGGCCATGGCCTCGAGCACGGTGTTGGGCATGCCTTCCCATTCCGAGCAGAAAACAAAAATATCGAGTCCGGTCAGGAACTCCTCGATGCTATCCAAAAATCCGAGGAATGCCACCCGTTTATCCATTCCGATGTCCGCGGCCAGCCGCGCCAGGCTCTGCCTGTCCCTGCCCTCGCCCGCCAACGCCACCCGAATATTGTGGCCCCGGCCGATCAGAATTTTCCCGGCCCGGATCAAATCCCCCTGCCGCTTCTGCCATTCCAACCGGCCCGCCATCCCGATCAGGATCTCGGCATCGCCGGCCCCGAGCTTTTTCCGTAGCGCCTCTCCATCCACCTTGGCAAACCGGTCCAGGTTCACTCCATTGGGCAGATACCAGAGCCGCTCCGGTCCCATGCCCAGCTTGTCCCGATACAATTCCTCGATCGCCCGCGAAACCGCAACCACATAATCCAGCCTCTTGTAATACATCCGGTCCCGCAGGCTGCCCTTTAAAAAACTGAAACCCTTGCGCTGAACCTTGAGCGGGACCCGAGCCAGACCCGCGGAAATCACTCCGATCCTAAGCTCGCGCTGGTCATTAAAAATAACAGCCTCCGGCCGGAATTTTTTCAATCCCCGCCAAAGCTCAAAAATTCCCACCGGGTCCAGATCAAAACCCATCTGGATTCTCGAGAGCTCGAATCCCTGCTTCTCCACCAGTTCGTCGAATTTGCCGGACCGCAGGAAAAAATGAACCTGATTGCCCTGCGCGACGAGGAACTTTGCAAACCGGACCTGCCACAACTCGGCCCCGCCCACATACCGGCACGAATTAACCAGCCCAACTCTCATTGATCTGATTCCTTGTCGGTTCCGGATGTGCGAGCGCCTTTCCTGTCCTCCAAAGCCCCTTCTTGCGCGGACATTCGGTCGGCGAAGGAGGAAGGCGCGATTCCTTCTGCGGGATGCCTGAGTTCTCGGACGGAATGACCGCGACATTAAGAGG
>CAIUDS010000555.1 GCA_903897985.1 uncultured delta proteobacterium | reverse complement strand
TGAAATTTTTTTATAATATGGTCGTGAAAACGGTTCACTTTATCGTAAAAGGCTGGGTGCAGGGCGTATCCTTCAGGCATTACACCATCAAAGAGGCTCGACGGCTCCTTGTTTTCGGTACTGTCAAAAACTTGGACAGTGGTGATGTCGAAGTATATGCCCAGGGAGAACCTGAAGCCCTCCAGCGTTTCGATTTTTTTTTGCAACGTGGACCATATTTGGCCAGGGTTGAACAGGTTATCAAGGAAGAATTTGATCAGCTTGATTAGGTCATCCATATTCAGGTTATTTTGGCCATTTTTTCTCGACTGTCAACGCGCTGCCCGGGCCGGCCGACCTCGGCCCTGGCAAGTCTTTGTCAACCGGCGCTTCTGATGATAGAATAAGCTCAAACTTTCTATGCGCGTCGAGGTCAAAAAGATTAGTGTTGGGCCCTAGAAAAATCGAAAGAGTGTTCCTGCTCTTCCCGCCGGTCCGGCTTTACCATGAAACCATGAAGCTGGTCTTTCCACCCCTGGGAGTGGCCTATATCGCGTCGGTGATCCGGAGCGACGCGGAAGTCAAGATCATGGACGCGGTGGCCGAGGGCTTTTACCATGAAATCGGCCTGGATGAAGACTTCCTGATGTACGGGTCCAGCTACGACGAGATCCTCCGGCGGATTCAAGAATTCCAGCCTCAGATCGTGGGCATCACCTGTCTTTTTTCCTCGGTGTTCCCGGTCGTGCGTGAACTGTGCAAGCGGATCAAGCAACTCGACCCGGACATCATCACCATCACCGGCGGGACCTACCCGACTTTTCTGGCCGAGCAACTCCTGGCCCAGGAGCCCAACCTGGATTTGATCGCGCTGGGCGAAGGCGAATACACCATGCGCGACCTGATCGCCGCGCTACGCAAAGACGGCGACCTTTCGCGGGTTGACGGCCTGGCCTGGAAAGAGGATGGCCGGGTACGCGTCAACGAGAAAACGCGTTGGGTGGAAAACCTGGACGTGCTGCCCTTCCCGGCGCGGGACCTTTTGCCGATGGACCTCTATCCGAAAATAATCGTGCCCCATAGTTTCAGTTCGAAGGAAAAGCTGAACACGCCCATGATCACCTCACGGGGCTGCCCGGCGCGGTGTAATTTCTGCTCCTCCAGCCGGTTCTGGGGATACCGGTACCGGTTCCGCTCCGCGCGGAATGTGCTGGACGAGATCGGCGAATTGATCGCCAAATGGGGGATCAAGGAAATCCAGTTCGAGGATGACAATTTGACCGCGAACAAGAAACGGGCCAAGGAAATTTTCTCGGGGATCATTGAGCGCGGGTATAAGATTTCCTTCAACATGCCCAACGGGGTTGCGGTCTGGAGCCTGGACCGGGAAATGATCGAGCTGATGAAGCGGGCGGGCTGTTACGAGGTCACGCTGGCGTTTGAAAGCGGGTGCCAGGAGGTGCTGGATAACATCATCAAGAAGCCGCTCAACCTAGCCAAGGCCGAGGAAATAACGAAGCTCATCCATTCCGCCGGGATCCATACCAATGCTTTTTACATTTTCGGATTTCCGGGCGAGACCCGCGAGCAGATCCTCGAGACTTTCAAATTCGCCCGCCAGGTCAAGACCAACATGGCCTATTTCTTCATCGCCAACCCTTTGCCCGGCACCGAACTCTACGCGCGGGCAAAGGCCGAGGGCCTGCTCCCGGACGACTTCAATTTTGAAAACCTGACTTTCACCAAATACATTTACAAACCCAAATATTTTCAGCCCCACGAACTCGAGCGCATGGCCGGCCGCGAGTTCGTCAAATACAACATCGCCAGTTTCTTCCGCAACCCTTGGTTCCTGTTCAAAAAGGCCATCGTGGACCTGTTCTTGCGCAGGCCCCGATATTCGCTGGGACTTTTGATGAGGGTCTATCGCAGAAACCTGAAATGACAAAGGAGCAAGCGATCATTAGCCGGCGCGAATGGCTTCGGGTGTTCGGGATGCTGATCGGGATCAAGCTGATCATGATCCTGGTCTTTGCCTATAGCCATCACTTCCTCCCCCGCGCCCAATACGACGCCGACATCTGGATGACCCGGCCAAACACCACCCGGTTCCAGAACCTCGCCAATTTCGACGGCGCCTGGTTCATCCGGATTGCCGCGATCGGCTATCAAAAACTGACCTCGGGCGACTATGACCTGGCCCTTGAGACCGAGCGGCTCAAGGTGATGGACCCGCTCGGCTTTCAGGACGGCATCGAGCGGAAATACGCATACCGGCATTGGCCGCTTTTCCCCTGGCTGCTCAAAGCGCTGGCGCCGGTTGTCAAAGACAACTACTTGGCCGCGGGAGTCCTCATCGCCAATCTGTTCTTCTTCCTTTATGGAATCTTCTTCTACAAGCTCGCCCGGCAATATCTTTCCGAAGAGGCCTCGCTGCTCGGGCTGTGCCTCGCGCTCATTCACCCCGGGGCCTATGCCCTGACCGCGGTTTACAACGAACCGCTGTTCCTGTTCTCCGTTTGCGCCTGCTTTTATTATTTGAAGAAAGATCGCTTTTTCCTGGCCGGGCTTTTCGGCGGGCTGGCGAGCATGACCCGGATCGAGGCGGCGCTCGTTTATGTCCCCATCATCTATGAATATTTTCGTAAGAGCCTCCCGGAAAACGCCGGGCTGTTCGCGATGTTCACGGCGGACAATCTCAAGACCGGTTTCACCAGGCTATGGCGCGAACCGAGAGTGCTCTGGCTGTTATTGGTTCCGCTCGGGAGCCTGGCGGTGCTGGCTTATTTCAAGATGGTCAGCGGCAACGCCTTTATTTTCGTGCAGGTCCACGAGGCCAATGCATATGGCCATTTCGGATTCCCCTGGCAGATGCTCTACGCGACCTATTTGAAAGGCGCCGACACCTATCTCAAGGAACTCCCGCTCCATTTTTTGCTCCTGCTTGTCATTGTCTTGAGCTTCCGCAAAATAGACTGGTCCCTCTGGGTCTGGATGGCCGCGTTCTGGCTCTTCTACACCACCAACGGCAACCATTCCTACCTCCGCTACCAGGTCATGGCCGCGCCCATGTTCCTCGCCCTGGCCGGCCTGCTGGATAAAAGGCCGGTTATGAAATATCTTTATCTGATAGGGAGCGCGGGGGCCATGGCCTTTTTCGCGGCGATGTACATAAACGGTTATTGGGTGGCATGATGACGGAACCGGCGGCAAAAGACAAAATGAAAGTCCTGATCATGGGCGGCGGCCCGGCCGGGCTGGCCGCGGGCAAGATCCTCACCGACGAAAAGGTTTCCTGCATCGTGTTCGAGCAGGACAACGGCGTGGGCGGGTTGAGCCGGACCCATTCCCATAACGGGTTCCTGTTCGACCTCGGCGGCCACCGCTTCTTCACCAAGAAGAACGAGCTGGACGAGTTCATCCAGCGGCTGTTGGTGGACGAGCTGATTGATGTCCGGCGCTTGAGCAAGATTTATTTCATGAACCGGTATTTCAATTACCCGCCCACCTTTATGAACGCGGTTACCGGCCTGGGTCCGTGGGTAAGCGCGGAGATCCTGGCGAGCTTTTTGAAGGAAAAGCTGCGGCCGCGCAAGACGCCGGTGGTGACGCTGGAGGACTGGATGGTGAGCCAGTTCGGCCGGAAGATGTATGAGCTGTTCTTCAAGAATTACACGGAGAAGGTTTGGGGGATTCCCTGCACCGAGGTTTCCGCGGCCTGGGCTGCGCAGCGGATCAAGGGCATGAGCCTGCTCAGCACCATCCGCGAGACGCTGTTCCCGAGCGGGAAGGACCGGCCGGTGAGCCTGATCCCAAGTTTCAAATATCCGGCGCACGGGATCGGCCGCATCTCGGAGCGACTCAAGCAGGAGATTGAAAAGCGAAACTCGGTCCGGCTCAACTCGCGGGTGGCCTCGGTCCGGCATAACGGCAAGGAGATCACCGGCGTGGTGATCAAGACCCGCGAGGGCAAGGAATATGTCGAGACCGCGACCGATTACCTGTCCAGCATCCCGGTCACCGAGCTGATCCAGATCTTCGACCCGCCCGCGCCGGCCGAGGTCATTGCCGCGGCCCGGCGGCTGCGCTACCGGGACCTCTTGATCTGCGTCTTGATGTTCGACTCGGAGCCGATCACGAAGGACACCTGGGTTTACATCCCGGACCCGCAGATCGAATTCGGGCGGCTGCACGAGCCGACCAACTGGAGTCCGGCCATGAGCCCGCCCGGCAAGACCAGCCTGGTCTTCGAATATTTCTCGTTCGAGAGCGACCCGCTCTGGTCCCTGCCCGACGAAAAGATCGTGGAGAACACGGTGAAGCAGTTCACGCGCATCAAGCTGGCGCCGGGCGCGGAGGAAAAGATCATAGACCATTGCGTGGTGCGGGCGAAGAAGGCCTATCCCATGCACGAGATCGGCCACGAGAGCATGCTGGTCCTGATCAAGAATTTCATAAAAAAATTCTCCAACCTGACCCTGATGGGCAGATACGGCATGTTCATCTACAACAACCTCGATCATTCCATGGAGTCGGGCATCCGCGCCGCGCAGAACCTGTGCGGGGCGCGCTACGATTTGGAGGAAGTGTTAAAGCGGGACGAATACCTCGAAATCAAATACCCGAAAAATGACTGAGAACAAACCATGCGAATTGTGCGGCTCGCTCGAGCAGGCGACCTACCTGGCGAAAATTTACACCCACGCGGGCCAGGACTACGACCTGGCGCAGTGCTCAAGCTGCGGGCTGGTCTTTGTCCGGCCCCTGCCCGGGCTCGCCGAAATCCGGGAATTCTATTCGCAGAAATATTTCGAGTCCGACTTCTCCTGCGGCATGTACGAGAAAAGCTATCTGGAAACCGAGTCGAGCCGGGTCCAGGAATACCGGGAATTGCTCGGCCTGATCCAGAATTTCAAAGCCGGCGGAAAACTGCTCGAAATCGGCTGCGCCGCGGGCAGCTTCCTTTATTACGCCTCCCGCGCCGGGTTCGAGGTCGAGGGCGTGGACATTTCCGGCTGGGCCGCGGAGCAGGCCCGGCTCCAGTTCGGGCTTAAGGTCCATCGCGGACGGCTCACGGAACTCGCGCTCCCCCCGGAAAGCTATGAGGTGATTGTGCTCAGCGACCTGCTCGAGCATGAGCCCGAGCCGACTCGATTCCTGCTCGAAGTCCGGCGGCTCTTGAAAAAAAACGGCATCGCGGTGATCAAGGTTCCGACCTATGTCAATTCCTTTTACTACCGGCTGGCGCGGCGACTGCCCTGGAGCTGGACGCTGGGCAAACTGGACGCCCGGCTGCTCCAGGCGCTCAAGGTTTGGGACCAGGGCCCGAAATTTCCGCCCTATCATCTTTATGAATATTCCCCGGCGACTTTGTCCGCCCTGCTCGAGAACTGCGGCTTTGAGATCATCGGCCGGAAGAGTTCGCTCCTGATCCCGGAATTCCTGGAGACCAGCCGGCCGGGCCTGGTTTCGAGTTTCATCCGGATCGGGTTCCACGGTCTGCGGTTCCTGGTCCGGCGCCTGAACCTCCGCGGCGGCCATACCATTGTCTTCGCGGTCAAGGGAAAAGCCGCATGAATCAAATCGTGGCGGTCCGGTCATGAGCGAATGGATAAATCGGCGCGAGAAGGTCCTGACCGGCTTGGGACTCCTGGTCCTGCTGCTGGTTTCGCTTTATGTCCGGCTGGCCGATTTCAAGACCCTCTATCCCTATTTCATTTACCAGGACGAGCTAAGACACGCGCAAGCGAGTTTGCACCTGATCCGGGAACGCACCCTCAAGCCGGACTTTTATCTTTACCCGCATTTCACCATCTACGCCACCGCGCTGACCTATGGCGGGTATTTCCTGGCCCAGGATTACCGGGAGGCGCTTGCAACCCGCAGCCTGGACCCGGTGGTGGAATCCGCGAAAAAGTTTGACGAGAAAAGCTGGACCTCGCTTAAAATCGAGCGCGGCCTGGCGCTGGGCTTCGGCCTGCTCGCGGTGTTCGCCTTTTTCCTGCTCGCCCGCAGCCTGCTCGGAAACGGCTTCGGCCTGGTCGCGGCTTTTCTCTTTTCGTTGCTCCCGCTCTGCGTGAGCTTTTCCCACCTAGCCAAAGTGGATATGCTCATGGTCTGCCTCATCATCATCAGTTGGATCTTCCAGCTCAACCTGATCCGGCATGGAAAAGTCCGCGATTATATTTTAGCCGGAATTTTGGCCGGCCTGGTCTTTGATTGCAAGGTCAACGCCATGTCCATGGTTTCCCTGTTGATGTGCATGGTGATCCGAGCCCGGCTGGAATCGGCGGCCGGACTCCGGCAAATTATTGACCGCCGGTTTCTTGCGGCGATCCTGGCCGTCGGACTCGCTACCTACCTGTTCAGTCCTTATTATTTTTCCGATCTGAGCCGGGCCCTGGAAAGCGTGGGCTGGATGTATTTTGCCGGCGACTGGGTCCCCTATTTTCATTTCGATCCCCACCATTGGTGGCTGGACAAATATTATTACAGCCTGACGGTCATCCTTCCCTCCATGGTGGGCATGCCGGTCTGGATCCTGGCCGTGCTGGGCATTGCCTTGAAAATCATCAAAAACGATTGGGCCGAATGGCTGCTCCTGCTGGCCAACTTCTTTGCCTTTGTCTATATCTTCGATTCCACCGCGGGCAGCTATTACTACTACCTGTTTTTCTCGGCCCTGCCCTATATCGCTCTTTTCGCCGCGGCTTTTTTGAAATGGGTTTTTCAAAAGACCTCCGGCCCGGGCAAGACGATGGTGCTGGCAATCGCAGTCCTGCTTGTAATCGGGGGGCTGGCCCGATCCCGGTTTTATGAGTTGATGAATTTCTCGGCCTATGAGCAGGCCGGCCGGTACCTGAGCGAGAACCTCCGGCCCGGGTCCCGAGTCTTGTGCTTCAGCGTCTATTTGCCCGGGGCCGGTCTGGACCGGCTGGCCCTCAAAGAGGCCTGGCCCCAGGACTTGTCAAAGCCGATGGTGGAAAAAGAAAACCCCGATTACATCCTGGTTGACCGCTGGAATTTCGCCGGCTTTGAAAAAATCTACCGCGAGCAGTTGCCGATTGCGGGATACTTGAAGGAATTGCTTGCCGGGCAATGGGGCTATCGGCCGGTGCAGCGGTTTGCGGTCCGCTACCCGAGCGATTATTTTTATTCGGCCCTGGACCCGGAATTCGTGGTCGAGCTGGATTTGCTTAAGCGGAGCGGGGATTGAAAATGGCCGGGGCCAAATTTTCCGTAATTGTGCCTGCGCATAATGCCGAGGCCACCCTCGAGGCCGCGCTCGGGGCAATCTTTAAGCAGCAATGCCAGTCCGGCTTTGAGGTGATCGCGGTGGACGACGCGTCCACTGACCGGACCGCGGAGCTGATCAAGAAATTTCCCGCCCGGCTGCTCGCGCTCAAGGAAAACCTGGGCGCGGGCGGAGCGAGAAACCGCGGGGCCCAAGCGGCGTCTGGAGAAATCCTGGTCTTCGTGGACGCGGATGTCTTTTTGCAACCGGGTGCGCTCGCTCAAATCGAGAATTACTTCGTACAGAATCCGGGAGTCGCGGCGCTGGTGGGCAATTACACGGCCATGCCCGGGGACTCCAATTTCTGCACGGTCTATCACAACCTGTTCACGGTCTATCATCACGATTTGAGCGCGGAGCGGATCGAATGGTTCTGGGGGGCGCTGAGCGCGATCCGGCGGGAAACCTTTGAAAAGCTCTCGGGTTTTTCCGAGGAATATCCGGGCGCCAGCGCGGAGGACATCGAATTGGGATACCGGCTGAGCGAAGCCGGCCGCGAGATCCGCTATTTCCCGGAATTGCGCGGAGTCCACGGCCGGAGGTTCGGCCTTGCCTCCATGCTTTACAACGACTATCACAAGTCGGTGCTCGGGCTTAAGCTCTATCTGAAACGCAAGCCCGCGGGCAAGCACCCGCACGGTTTTTCCAGCCCGAAGAACGGGCTCAATCTGGCGCTGGCGCCTTTGACCGCGCTTGGCCTTCTGGCCGTGCCCTTCACCTATGGAATTCCCTGGCTAATTTTTTCCATCGTCTTTTTGACTGTCAATTTTTCATTTTACCGCTACATCCTGAAAAACGCGGGGGCCAGGTATCTGGTCCCCTCGGTTTTCCTGCACTGGCTCAGCTTCAATGTCATCGCTTTGGGAGTGGCCGGAGGCCTGCTCGGGCTGGCCTTGGGCCGGGGCCTGGAAAGCAAATCGAGGTGGCTCTGATGTTGGAGGAACTCCGCTGGCTGAAATATTTTTTGCCGCTTCAGGCCGCCCACCCGATTTACCTGCTCTTTTTCGTAACTTCGAGGTGCATGGGCAAATGCCGGCACTGCTTCTACTGGCGGTCGTTGAACCAGCAGGAGAACCCGCTCACGCTCGAGGAGATCGAGGCCGCGAGCCGCTCGATCGGCAAGCTGCTCCAACTAACGCTCACCGGCGGCGAGCCGCTCCTGCGGGAGGACCTCCCCGAGATTTTGAAAATCTTTTACCGCCATAACCGGCCGTTCAACCTGGGCCTGGCCACCAGCGGCTTTTTTCCGGACAAGCTGGAGCGGGTGATGACGGAAGTCCTGGCCGCGACTCCGGGGAGCAATTTCACCGTGGGCCTGCCGGTGGAAGGCCCGGCCGAATTGAATGATTACATCCGCGACCTGAAAGGCGCGTTCGCGCGGACCTGCGAGAGCCTGGAAATATTGAAAGGCCTGAAAAAAACTTTCCCCCGGCTGACCACCCTGGTTGACATCACAGCTTCGCATTTCAACCAGGACCGGCTGCTGGAGACCTATCGGCTGGTGCGGGATGAGTTGAAGCCGGACCTGATCAACCTGATCCTCACCCGGGGCGAGCCGCGCGAAGCCGGGGCCGGACAAATGGATGCGGCGAAGATCCGGGAACTGCTCGAGCTGATGGAAGCCGACCTCAAGGCCGGCAAAATTCCCGGGTACCGGTTCAACCCCCGGGTATTGCACGGCAAGGACATG
>CAIUDS010000554.1 GCA_903897985.1 uncultured delta proteobacterium | reverse complement strand
CGCGCCTGGAGCTTTTCGCCCAAGCCGCCGGCCAGCCGGTTTCCCACAACTCCTACGATCTGACTTTCCACGACCCGGAACCTGCGACTCCGCTGATGCGTCGCTTCTACCGGCGCTGGTGGCAATTCCTTTCTGAATAAATAGATCGAACCGCAATCCGCCAACCGCGAACCAAAAGGCTGACCGTCTATCAGTCTTATCAAAGAGAAAACGCCGATTTCACAGAAATTCAAAAGTCTTCAAGTTCGATCAGAACTTGATTCTGCGCGAATTCCACTTAATCCAATGCCCCAGAGCCTTCACCTGCGCGTGACCGGGGCGAGAGCGGCGGAAGCGGGGAAAAATTTCACAGATTATTTTTCCAGAATCTTGGCTTCCATCTGCGAAATTTGTGTTTTTTCTAAAAAAACTGACATACGGTCAGACCAAAAGGAGCTTGACAAGGCGCCAGGCCCGCCCTAGCATGAAGAGATAAGCAAAGGAGCCAAACGCATGAGCAGACGGGCAACTTTCATCCTGGTCTTGTTATGCTTCGGGCTTTCGGCCCGGGCCGAGCTGTTTACGCGCTCGAAAAAAATTTATCGCCAGGGGTCGGATACCTGGGTCAAGATCACCCCGGGCAACAAGAAATTGCAGCCTTTCGACCATCCGCACCAATTCACCGAGGAGGCCATGGAGCGGTATCTGGCCGCGATCCGATATTTTCGGCCGTCGCTGCCCTTGTTGACCGGGAAAAAGGGTTCGGAATGGGACCTGTTGACCGCGGAGGAAAGCGCCCGGATCGCGCCCTACCTGGTCAAGGCCTTGGCCCAGGCCGGGCCTGGCGAGTGGGTGGACTTTTCCATCGGCGTGTACCGGGGCGGGACGCTGCTGGGGACGTTCCGGCAGAGCGACGGCGTCATGTTCGTCAAGAACGGCGAGCTTAACCTCGCCTTCCGCAATCTCTCGCTGCGAAAATCCCCGGGCGATGCGAGCACCGCGTTTGATCCCACTCGCTCGTATGATTCCCAGGTGCGGATCGCGCCCGGCCCCGGCCAGCAGCTTAAGCAAACGACCACCCCCAAAGGTAAAACCTCGGAAGAGATCAACTGGGTAATCATGAGCGCGGCCGAGCCGCCGCTGCTTCGGCCCGCGGCCCAGCCTGAAACCGAGTCCAAAGAAGCCGGCCCGGCGCCGGCCCCCGCTCCGGCCTCGGCCCGCGAGCGGCTCAAGGAACTGAAGCAACTGTACGACGATGGGCTGATCAGCCGCGAAGAATACGAGAAGAAGCGGGAAGAAATTTTGAAGCAACTGTAAAGGGCGGGTCCGTGAAGTGGAGCAAACAAGGCGCGGCCCTGCTTTCGGTCGCGTCCAATATCACGCTGACTGCGGGCAAGGTGGTGGTGGGGATCATGACCGGCTCGGTCAGCATCCTCTCCGAGGCTATCCATTCCGGGATAGACCTGCTCGCCTCCTTGATCGCGCTCTTCTCGGTCCGCTATTCCGACGTGCCCGCGGACCAGGACCATCCCTACGGGCACGGCAAGATCGAGAACGTCTCCGGCGTGATCGAGGGCCTGCTCATCTTTTTTGCCGCGGGCTGGATCGCGGCGGAATCCATCCACAAGCTGATTGACGGCACCCAACTCACGGACCTGCGCTTGGGCGTGGCGATCATGGCCGTCTCGGCCGTCCTGAACACCCTGGTCTCCCGCTTGCTCTATCGGGTGGCGCGCCGGACCGACTCCGTGGCCCTGGAAGCGGACGCCGCCCACCTGCGCACCGACGTCTATACCTCGGCCGGCGTGTTTGCCGCGGTCGGAGTGATCT
>CAIUDS010000553.1 GCA_903897985.1 uncultured delta proteobacterium | reverse complement strand
CTGGCCAAGCTGGCCGGCGGAGTGGCCGTGATCAAGGTGGGCGCCGCGACCGAAACGGAGATGAAGGAGAAAAAGGCTCGGGTTGAGGACGCGCTGAACGCGACCAAGGCCGCGGTGGAGGAAGGGATTGTTCCGGGCGGCGGCGTGGCTTATATCCGCACGCTTGCGGTCCTGGAAAACCTCAAGGTGGACAATGACGACGAACGGTTCGGCGTGAACATCGTGAAGAAGGCCCTGGAAGAGCCGGCCCGTTGGATCGCCCAGAACGCGGGCGTGGACGGGTCCATCGCCGTGGACAAAATCAAGAACAACAAGGGCGGGTTCGGGTTCAACGCCCAGACCAACGAATATGAAGACCTGGTCAAGGCCGGCATCATTGACCCGACCAAGGTCGTAAGGACCGCCCTCCAGAACGCATCCAGCGTCGCCGGGCTGCTCATCACCACCGAGTGCGCGGTCGCCGAGAAGCCCGAAGAGAAATCCGGCTTCCCGGGCGGCGGCCATCCCCCGCATCCGCCGATGTACTAAACGAATCTTATTGCCAAATAGAAACGGCTGGGAGAAAACCTCCCAGCCGTTTTTTTATTTTTGTTTTTTCGGGGGCGCAGGCACTTCCGCCTTCGCCAAGGCTACGGTGGACAGGCTTGCCTGCGCACAATTTTTATTTGGCTTTAATCCAAATTTCCATCTGCGACGGCCCGCGGTTGGACCAGGCGTAATAGGGGATGGCAATCAAATCCTTGCCGTCAATGGTTTTGCCTTTGAGCACGGTCACGCCGCCGAGCAAGGCGGGCCTTGACTCGGGTTCCAGTTTGGCCGAGCGCGAGATCACGGCGCGATGGACATTGATCCCCGGGTTGTCCTTGTCTTCCAAACAGTAGATCAGCGGCCCACGCATGAGCGCTACCTTACCCCGGTTGTTCTTCACCTGCGGCGGCGATTCCATCAGCACGATCTCCATCGGCAGGTTGAGTCTGACTTCATCTCCATTTTTCCACTCGCGCGAAATTTTTAAATAGCTTCCGGCTTTCGCGCCTTCAACTTTTTGCCCTGCGATCATGACCTCGGCATTTGCGGCCCAAGCGGGAATCCGGAGCATGAGCGCGGTCGTGACCGGCTTTTCTGTGACCAGCCTGATTTTGACCTCGCCGCTGAAAGGGAAACCGCTCTCCAACTCGATTTTTACTTTTTCCTTTTTACTTTTGAATTCGGCAGACCCGCTTATGTATTGATGGACCCAGACGCCTTCATCGCTCTCGGAGTAGAGGTATCGCTCGAGCGACCCGAACAGCCTGGCGATATTGGGCGGGCAGCAGGCCGTGCCATACCAGGGCTGGCGCCGGTCGCGGCCGGAACTGGTTAGGGGGTTTTGATAAAAATAATTCACACCGTCAAGCGCGATCGCGGGCAGGATGGCGTTGTATAAAGTCTTTTCCATCAGGTCCGCGTATTTGGCATCCGCGGTTGCGCGGAGCAGCCGCCAGTTCCAGAAGAAGCTCCCGATCGCGGCGCAGGTCTCGGCATAGGACCGGTTGGGAAGTTCGTAGTCGCCGGCAAAACCCTCGATCATGGGCAGCGCGCCCATGCCGCCGGTGATGTAGGTCCTCTTGGTGATAGTGTTGTCCCATATTTTTTCCGAAGCCTGCAAAAGTTTGGCATCCCCGGTCTCCAGGTAAACATCAGTCGCGCCGGTGAAAAAATACATGGCCCTAACCGCGTGTCCCTCCGCCACCGTCATCTCCACAAACGGCTGGTCGTCCTGGAAATATTTGCCCGAGAAAAACGAGCCGGGAATGCGCGGGTCAAACACCGCGCCGCCGATGATATACCCGGCCGCGCTCCCGGCTTTGGGTGCTGTCTTCATCCAGGGCGCGCGCTTCTCGTTCACGATCTTGGCCATGCTTGACTGGTCCTGCAGCGACTTGATCAGCGCCTGCGGATATTTGGTGTAACGGCCGCGCTCGTTTATGAACCACGCCGCCTCGTCCAGATACTTTTTTTCGCCGGTTTGACGATACAGCCTGACCAGCGCCAGTTCGATTTCCTCATGGCCCGGAACGCCCAGGTTCTTGCCCGGACCGAAGACCGAAATGATATGATCGGCGAGTTTCTCCGCGATCTGAAAAAGATCATCTTTGCCGGTCGCCTCATGGTTCGCGCACGCCGCCTCGATCAGATGTCCCGAGCAATACAGTTCATGGTTCATGACCAGATTGGTCCAGCGCCGCTCCGGGGCAAAGGTTTCATAGTAGGTGTTGACATATCCGTCCGGCATTTGCACCTTGCCGATCAATTTGGTCACTTCATCCACACGGCTCGCCAGCAGGTCATCCCGTGGATGCTTGCCGCTCATATAGGACGCGGCTTCGAGCCATTTGTAGAGGTCCGAGTCCAGATAGACCGGGCCCATGTGCACGCCCTGTTTCAGTCCGGCCAGCACGCGGAAGTTGTCAAGGTCATGGTGCGATTCCAGTTGCGTCCACTGATAGGGCAGCACCGTCTTCCATAACTGCTCCCGCCGCTCCCCCCAGAACCCGCCCGTGATCTCGACCTGCGAAAGCGAAAGCTGGCCGAGTTGGGCGTGGGGACTTTGACCGCTCATGGACAACGCTGCGTTTGCCGCAAACAAGGCAAAAATCGCCAGAACCGCGTAAGACATCCGCTGCATATTTCCTCAACCTCCATCTCACGATTTTCTTTTTGGATTATAGAAGATTTTGCGGGCAAAATTCAACTGGAGGTTTTTTGTCGGTTTTGAGGACCGCGGGGTTGCGGGTTTTTTTCCAAAAATTTCATAAATGTCCCCTCATGTGGAAAGCACATTTTGATCTTGACATAAAGTTAATCTTTCGGTATGCTAATACAAATCTGATTTCGGTATATTGACAAAAAGTGAAGCCTATCTGGGGGGCGAAAAATTAACCAAGGAGGAGAACCATGAAGACCAGGAAGAGTTTGATCAGAGTTTTGGGGCTTTTGATTGGTTTTGTAGCGATCGTCTTTATGCTCAGTGCAGAGAGTAACTGGAAAACGGAGGAACTGAAAATAAACGACCGTATTGGTTCCATAATCACCTCCCAGGCCAAAATCTGGCGGGAAAGCCAGGTCATGCCGTTCATCGGCGAACAGTTGAGTATGGTGCAGCAGATGGGCAAGGCCTTCGACGCCGACGCTCTTCAGGGCGTGCGCCGGAGCGGCTCGTCCTCGACTCTGCAAGTGCAAGGAGCGGCCACCTTGAGTTTTCCGCCGGCCCTGCTGGAGGCTTCAACTAATGACAAGTTAATCACCGCCTCCGGGGCAACTTTGCCGGCGCCGGTAACCGTTGAGCCGGCGCCAAATTCCAACATCAGTCCCGTGATAACCTTTAAGTCATCCGATAACCGCATAATTCCGGAGGCAATTGACCGTCTGGCCCGGATTGATGACTACTATGGAATTTACGAGGCAACCAGGCTGGAGCACCTGCGAGATTCCACTTCCATGGAGCCGGGGTGGTCAATGTATATGCTCGGTTTTAATATCTCCATCCAGCCCGGGGAGATCACGCGGGAAAATTACCAGGCAATGGTAACATATGCCATTGACACTATGACCATCACTCACGGTAATACCGTAACCAAAATCACCCCTGACTCCATGACCATTAATAATGGCGCTCCCATGACCGGAAAAAAATTATCGGATTTTGTTCGGATATACTATGTCTATCCCCAAAGATATTCTTTGCAGTATGCGGAAGACATGAGCAACCTGGCCAGCTTGCTCGCATCCGCGCAAGCATCCGCGCCAGCGAATCCCGCGGCTCCCGGGACGGCCCTGGGCGGTTCCGTGGGTTATGGCCGGAAATATATGGAAAGTCTGGAACAGATTCAAACCTATCCCTTGATTTCGGGGTTCGTTAATCCCGACAATACCTTCGGATGGGTTTTCAACCCCCGGCCCCGGATCGTAAGCAAACCTTGCAAAAGGGTCGGGATTGAGGGCGAGATGCTGGAAGGGAACTATGCGGTTACCGCTTTGATTATGATTAAAGATGACAGCCAAAATTATCCGTCCTGGGTTTATCGGATATCCGAAAAGGACCTTTGCGGATATTTCAAACTCAAGAAGGACGGGGATCATTGTGAAGCTGACTCCGATGGCCAATTCCGCCCGGACCTGCTGAAGGAACTGTTTCGACAATACACCGACTATTACTTGAACTATGCCAACTTGGTGGATAATGTTGACCCGAATCCCAACGAGGAAGTTAACGATCCTAAATTTGCCATTGAGTATGAGCACCTGGTGAAGGTTTATGATACTTACATGAATTGCACGGATGGGAATCCGGAAGCGGATAACTTGGCAGGCCTGATTCCCACCGGTGACATTAAAAATTCCCTGTTGAAATATAACCAAACCCTTTCTCGAACCCCAATGCCCTGTCCAACCAATTGCCCACCGCAAAAGCCCCAATGCAACGAATTGCAGCTCCGGGAAGAACTTGCTCGAACCTGGCAGTATGTGCAAATATGCGCCCTGTGGGGAGAGGAAACCCGGCATGAAAAGATCAATCTCGCGATAAACTTCAAACCCGAGTGGCGGCCCTATGATATTGACTATCAAGATAAGCTTTCGCTTGAGCCGCCTTCCGTCTATGAGGGGAATACGGTACTGATTAGTCAGGAGTTGCCGAAAAAAGCTCATCGCGCCTTGCGCGGAATATATCAAGTATCTCCGGACACCGCGCCCGGGAACCAGGACAATTGGGTGCTTATTAGGGGACAAGGTTTTGGGAATGACGCCATCGTGTTGGCCGGTTCGCAGATGGCCAACACGGTTGAAGTGGTCGGTAATAACCTGATCCTGGCCCACTTGCCCAAACCCCCGGCGCAGCCCAAAGGGCAAAAAGAATATCCGGTGAAAATCAAGGTCTTTACCGGCGGCGAGGCGCTGGATGCATGTGATGCCAAAGATGATGATTGCTTTAAATATGTCGCTCCTTTCACCGAAATCGAGGAAAAGGCCGCGGCATTTTCCGCGACCATAAAACCCACTGAAGTTTGTGCCGGGGACACGGTCACGATTGAAACCAGCCAGGAGGTCACGAATAAACAGTTGGAAAAAGTTGAAATCGGCGGCGCCAATGCCCCGGCCTTGAAATTCGACGGGAAAAAGATCACGCTGACGGTCCCCGCCACATGCAAAAGCGACTGCGCGGGAAAAGCCCTTCCCATAATTATGCATTTCAGTAAAGAGTTCAAAACCGTACCCGATAGCGTTTATACGATGGAAAAACCTTTACAGTTGAAAGCTTGCTGCAGCAAGTAGGGGAGCGGCGAGGCCAAAAAAATCAGGGCGCGAAATGTCCGGGGACCGCGTCCCCCGGTTACCACCGGTGCGAGAACTCTTCCGCCCATCCGACCAGGTCGCGGACGTGGACCACTTTATCCTCAAACTTGAGGGTGCCATTCCAGCGCCCGAAGCAGCACACGCCGCCGGTGCTCATAACCCCGAGGCTCAGTT
>CAIUDS010000552.1 GCA_903897985.1 uncultured delta proteobacterium | reverse complement strand
CAGCACCACCAGTTGAAAGCCCATCTCCAAAATTTCATCCAAGCCCGCGGCGACCAAGTCCAAGCCCTTCTGGTCGGCCAGCCGCGAAATAATCCCGATCAGGGGCGCGACCCCCGCGTCCAGGTTCAGTTCCTGTTTCAGGTCATCCTTGCAAACCTTCTTGCCGGAAAGGTCTTTAACGGAATAATTCGCCGCCAGTCCGGAATCCGCTTCCGGGCTCCAGACCGAATAGTCAATGCCGTTGACAATGCCGAACAGATCTTTTGTCCGCGCGGTCAGCACCCCGTCCAGCTTGCACCCGAACTCCGGCGTTTGGATTTCCTCGGCATACTTCTTGCTCACGGTGTTGATCAGGTCCGTGCACACGAGACCGCCTTTGAGGAAATTTACCTGCCCGTAAAACTCGAGCAACTCGGGCGTGAAATAACTCCAGTCCAGCCCGATCTGCTTGATGTCAAAGGCCCAGAACACGCCCTGGTAGGCCAGGTTGTGGATGGTGAGCAAAGTCTTGATCGCATTCACCGCCGGGTCTTCCTGGTAAATGGTCTTGAGATAGACTGGGAGCAGGCCGGCCTGCCAGTCGTGGCAGTGGATCACCTCCGGCGCGAACCCGCCCGCCTTGATGAACTCGAGGATGCCGCGCGTGAAAAAAACAAACCGCGCCGCGTTGTCCTTGTAGTCGCCCTGCGGGGTGGAATACAAATACTCGCGGTCATAGAACTCGTCGTTGCGGAGAAAAAACGCGCGCACGCCCTGGTGCTCCGTGGTGAAAACCTCGCCTTCCTTGATAACCGTGTTCTGGTATTCCACGATCGGGACCGAGACTTTGATCCCGGTGGACTCGAGCGCTAACTTCTCGCGGACGCCGCGATACTCCGGCAAAAAGATCGCCGCCTCCACGCCCAGCCCGGTCAACTCGACCGGGAGCGCCCCGGCCACATCCGCCAGCCCGCCGGTCTTGACATACGGCAGGCCCTCTCCGCTCGCAAACAATACCCGGATCTTTTTCGCCTTGGCCCGGGCGGTCCTTCCCGGCTGCTTCTTCGCCGTTACGGTCTTCTTTTTTAACGCCATGCTCGTTCCTCCTTTTTTCCCAGCTCTTCCTGGTAGATGGTTTCCAGCCTCTGGCCCACGCGCTCCCAGCCAAACCCCTGCTCCGCGCGTTTCCGGCCCAGTTCCCCCAACTTCTTGCGCAGCCCGGCGTCATCCAGCAACTGTATGATCTTTTCCGCGAGCTCCCGGTCATTGCCGGGCTCGAATAATACCCCGCCTTCTTCGCCCACCACCTCCGGCAACGCCCCGGCCCGGCTGGCGATCAAAGCGGTCCCCGTGGCCATGGCTTCAAGCGCGGGCAAGCCGAATCCCTCGAACAGACTAGGCATCACCACGACCTCCGCCTTATTATACTCCAATATCAATTGATCTCTACTGATCTTTTCCAGAAAGGCCACCCGCGGCCCCAGACCCAGCTCTTGCGCCAAGTTTTTCGCATAGACCCGCTCCGGCCGCAGCCGGCCGTCAACGATCGTCAAACGCACCGCCGGATCGTTGATCCGCTTGAGCGCGCGGAGCAAATATAAAATCCCCTTCTTGCGGTCCTCGCTGCTGCCCACGAACAGGACCCGGCCGGGAACCTTCGCTACCGCGGGGTTCGGCCGGAAAATTTCCAGGTCCACCCCGTTGGGGACGGTCTCGATTTTTTCCGCGGGAATCCGGTAGGTCCTGGCGATCAGGTCGCGGGAAATGTCCGAGACGGTCACCAGCCGGTTCACTCTCCGCGCCACCAGCTTCTGCATCCAGAGCGGGTAATAAAGCGCGCGGCGGAACCTCCGGAAAAATTCCGGCATCTGGCGCAAGTCTTCCTTCCGGTCAACCTGCAAGGGGTGATGGATGGTCGCGACCACCGGGATCCCCAGCCGCTGGATCAGGAGCAGGCCGTACCCGAGCGACTGGTTGTCATGGACCAGGTCAATCCGCTCGCCCTGTTCGAGCATTTGCCTGAGGGCCTGGAAGGCCCGGAGGCTGAACGAAAGCATCTCGGGGTTGGAGCCGATCCGGCTCAGGACCAACTCGGCGAGATTGCCGGGAGCGAGCGCGGAGAGCGGGTGGTCGGACGGAATCGCGGCGCGGCCGGCGCGGTTGATGAAATTGAGGTTGGCTATTTTTATCAGCCGCGCCCAAGGCATGGGCAAAGGATAGGGCGGGCCGACCATGGCCGTGACCTGGTGCCCCCGGTCGGCCAGGGCCTTGGCCAGATAATATAGATATACCCCCTGGCCTCCGCAGTAGGGGTTGCCGCGATAGCTCAACAGGCAAATCTTCATCCTGCTTCAAAGTATCTTCAAATGGATTCCCGGTCAACCCCGATTGGCACCAATTGGGGTCAGAGCTTAAGGGCCTGTTGCCCAAATAATCGTTCTGATTGTTCAAGTTTGTCGGGTTGGGATTTGCAGAATTTTGGTTCCCGCACGATTGAATAGACCGAATGCCGCTGTAATAGCAAGCTACTTTAGCATACGAGTTGTTGCATGCAGTGGATATTCAGCTAAGTAGACCTCCATAGGGGTCTTGCCGTCCAAACCTTGATGAGGCCGATAATTATTATACTCCATCTCCCACAGCTT
>CAIUDS010000551.1 GCA_903897985.1 uncultured delta proteobacterium | reverse complement strand
TCGGAGTTCGGGATTCGGAATCTTGTCCTCTGAAGCCTCGGCGAAGGAGGATGGGAATTCGGAATTCGGGAATTTCACTGGCCACTGACCACTATCCACTAATAACTGTTTCCTCACCGCAAAGGCGCAAAGAGCGCAGAGAATTCGGAGTTCGGAATTTGGGAATTTAACTGACCACTATCCACTGCCAACTAACCACTGTTTTTTACCACAGAGAACACAGAGGACACGGAGAATTTAATTTTTCCTTTGTTCCCTCCCTCCTGGCAAGGGAGGGTCAGGGAGAGGGGATTTTTTAAACACAACGAGCACAACGGGATTCGGAATTCGGAAATTTCACTGACAATTTCACTGACCACCGACCACTGGCCACTGACCCCTGCTCCCATTTGACCTCTCGGCCTAGGGCGGCTAAGCTTTCGGGCAATGGAGCGGCAAGGCAGGGCGGGAAAGGCGCTTTCCAAAATGGCGCCGGCGCTGGTGCTGATCGCATTGATCCTGGTCCTGACCGCGGGCTGGGATGCCTTTATTTCACCGGAGCTGCGCATCACCGGCAAATTCTTCACCGCCCGCAACCTGGGCAACATCTTCCGGCAACAGAGCGAATACGGCCTGCTCGCGGTCGGCATGACCTTCGTGATCCTCGCCGCGGGCATAGACCTTTCGGTGGGAAGTCTGCTCGCGTTCAGCTCGGTCTTGGCCGCGACCATGATTGACAAGCACCCGCTCTCCGGGCCCGCCTATGCCCTCCTCGTCATCGGCGTGGGTCTGGCCGGCGCCTCGCTCCTCGGCGCGGCCAACGGACTCCTGGTGGTGCGCGGACGGCTCCAGCCCTTCATCGCCACCCTGGCCATGATGAGCATCGCCCGCGGGTTCGCGTTCCTCTGGACCGGCGGCCGCGGCATAGACCTGATCGGGGACGAGCCCAAGCTGTTCGAGTTGCTCGGTTCCAACCTGGGTCCGGTCCCGGCGCCGGCAATCCTGTTCCTCGCCTCGGTGGCGGTTTCGCTCGTGATCCTGCACCGGACCCGGCTGGGCCGCTTCGTCTATGCCATCGGCTCGAACGAGCCCGCGGCGCGGCTGTCCGGGGTGCCGGTGGGCAAGGTCAAGATTATGGTTTATACTATCTGCGGTTTTTTGTCCGGGCTCGCGGCCATGACCTACACCGCTCGGAATTACGCGGGAAGACCGGACGACGGGATCGGGTTCGAGTTGGACGCGATCGCCGCGGTGGTGATCGGCGGGACCAACCTGATGGGCGGCCGGGGCGGCGTGGGCGGCACTTTGATCGGCGCCTTGATCATCGGGGTGTTGAACAATGTCTTGGGCATCCGCGGGGTGGACCCGAACCTGCAGCGCGTGCTCAAGGGCGCGATCATCATTGCCGCGGTCTTGCTGCAGCGGGAACGAAAAAGGACTTAGGAGGAATCGGATGAAACTAAGGAGCTTGGGATTTCTGGCCTTCGGCTTGGTCCTGGCCATGGCCTGCTCGAAAAAGGAGCCGCCGAAACCGCCGGAGAAAACGGCGGAGGCCAAGCCGGCGATGAAGCCCGTGCCCTGGCCCAATACCAGTTATTTGATCGGGTTCAGCCAGTGCACCTTCGAGGACCCCTGGCGGATCAACATGAACAATGAAATGGAGGCGGCCGCGGAGGCCCGCAAGGAAATCAAGCTGGTCGTCACCAACGGCGAGAACCGGAACGACAAGCAGGTGGCGGATGTGGAAAACCTTGCGGTGATGGGAGTCCAGGCGCTGGTCGTGTCGCCCCGCGAGGCCGCGCCGCTCACGCCGGTGGTGGAAAAAATATATGACGCGGGCATCCCCGTGATCGTGCTCGACCGCAAAATCCTGAGCGATAAATACACCGCCTTCATCGGCGCCTCCAACCTCGAAATCGGCCGCGAGGCCGGCAAGTATATGGCCGAGAAACTGGGCGGCAAAGGCAACCTCGTCGAAATCGAGGGCATCCTCGGCGCGACCCCGACCCAGGAGCGTAGCGCGGGATTCCATGAGGTCATTGACAAATACCCCGGCATCAAGGTCATCTACAAACAGCCCGGGGATTACAAGCGCTCGCCCGCGCGGCAGGTGATGGAGAACGCGCTCTCGGCCTTCGCCAAAATAGACGCGGTCTATGCGCACAACGACGAGATGATGATCGGGGCCTACCTCGCGGCCAAGGCCGCGGGAAGGGAATCGGGCATGGTGTTCGTGGGCATTGACGGCCAG
>CAIUDS010000550.1 GCA_903897985.1 uncultured delta proteobacterium | reverse complement strand
GCCACCAGTTCGCCCGCGCGCGGCATCCACACCGAATCCGGCTCCGCGCAAATCTCCCGGATCGCGGATTCCTCGCTCGCAATATAGAGCACATCGTCCTTTTTCGCCGCGAGCATGGGCCGGAGCTTGACCCGGTCGGCCAGTCCGAACATGCCGTCCCGGTGCCCGACCACGATCGCGAACGGTCCGTTCAAGAGCGCGGCGCCATAAACCTGCCGGATGGTCTCGTGCATTTTTTTCTCGTCGGGCTTCATGAGGTCAATATTTTTCCAGAACTCGCTGGAGAGGATGGCCGGGACCAGTTCGAGCGGGACCTTGTGCTTGCGATGGATCAGGTCGAAGATATAGGCCACCACCTCGGAGTCGGTCATCATGGCGCAGCGGTATCCGAACATCTCGACATAGCGGCGGTTGATGCCGTAGCTGGAGATTTCGCCGTTGTGCACGACCGCGGTGTCGAGCATGGTGAAGGGATGGGCGCCACCCCACCAGCCCGGGGTGTTGGTCGGGAAGCGGCTGTGGCCGATCCAGCAATATCCCCGATAATCCTCGAGCCGGAAAAACTCGCCGAGTTCGAGCGGGAAGCCCACGCCCTTGAACACCCCCATGTTTTTGCCCGAGCTGATCACGAACGCGCCGGCGATCCGGCTGTTCACCTCGGTCACCCGGTTCATCACGAACTCGTCCGAGCCCTGTTCGCTCGCGTCCGCCTCCAGCGCCTCTTCCTTCGGCAGCACGAAGTAACGGTGGAAGGCCGGAGGGTCGCTGACCGCGGCCAGCGCCCGGGTCGGGATCGGCTCCGCGTCGAAAATCCGGAAATGGCCGCGCAGATATTCCTCGGTCAACGGCCGGGCTTTTTCCTCGTCATACATCAGGTGCAGGGCGTAATAATTCTTGCGCTCCGGGTAGATGCCGTAGGCCGCGTATCCGGCCCCGAGTCCGTTGCCGCGTTCGCGCATAATATCGAGCGATTTCACCACCAGTTCGCCGCCATAGAGGTTCCGCTTCGCGCTCATCAGCGAGGCGATCCCGCACCCGCAGGGGTTTCTCATTTCCCAGTCATAGTCGCAATTGCTCTGCAATTTACTTCTTCTCCTTCGTTTCCAGGCTGGAAAGCATTTCTTTAAGTTCCGCGTCGCCGCCGGCCTTGAGTTCGTTCAGCCCAAGCTTCTTGCGCATGACCGAGCTGGGCTTGGTCACCGAGCCGGACTTGCGGAACAAATCCACCGCGGCCGAGACCGCTTCCGGGGCCAGGCCTTTAGCCAGGGCCAACTCGCGGAGTTGCCGGAAGAAGCGGTTCATGCCGATCGCCTGTCCGCACATTTCCTCGCAGGTGTAGCAGTCCAGGCATTGCCAGATTTCTTGAGACCCGAGCACTTCCTCCAACTTCCCCTCCAGGAGCTGCTGCAAAACCCGGTGGGGCGAGAAGGCCTCGTTGCTGATCTTGGCCGCGGGGCAGTCGTCCTTGCACGCCGAGCAGGCCACGCATTGCCGCATCATCTGCAGATCTAGGATTCCCTTGACCGGCGCGGCCTCGCTCTCTTTCTGCGCCAGCCGGGCCAGCAGGCTGTCCACCGGGATGCGGTGCCGGTCCAGAGCCAGCTCTTGCGCGCTCAGGCCCAGCGCCAGTCCCAGCAGCTCGGTGTAATAAAGAACCGGGATGGAAAATTTTTCGCCGGCGCGGTTCAGGAGCATCTGGCCCTGGTCGAACTGGCTGTAGCAGGTCGGGCAGCCCGTGACCAATGCGTCAACTTTCAACTCGCTGAGTTCTTTCAGTTTGGTCCGGACCGCGGAGAGCGAGAGCTCCTCTTCCCCGCAATAGTTGAACGAGCCTCCGCAGCAGAGGAACTTGGAGGCATATGGAATGGGCTCGGCGCAGGTGGCCGCGATGAGTTGGTCGAACTTGGCGGCTACGAACGGCTCGTCAAAGCGGAGGTGGGTGGACGGCCGGAGCAGATGGCAGCCGGGATGAGTGGCGATTTTAAGACCCTGAAGAGACCTCCGAATCTTGCGTTTGATCCCGGCCGGGCTGATATCCTCGTGAAGCGCCTCGAGGAAATGCCGGACCTTAACCGTGCCCCGGTATTCCATGCCCACCCGGGCCAGCGCATGATTCAGGCTCATGCGCGCCATGCTGTCGGAGCGCAACTCCGCCCAAGCGCTCTTGAGCGTCGAGTAGCAGCCGTTGCATGCGCTGACCAGGTCCAGGCCGCTGCTTTCCGCGACCGCCAGATTCCTGCCCGCGGTCAGCAGCCAGGAATAATGACCGATGGCCTTGACGCCGAAATTTTCCGGACAGCAGGTGAACCGGTCGCTCTCGGAATATTGTATTCCCAGCGCGCCCAGCGCCTTTTTCATCGAATGCTCGAGGTGCGGGAACCGCGCCGGGATGTGACATCCCCAGAACATCATATACGGCATTTTATCTTCCTCTGCGCGCGCGCGGCGCGCTGCCGCCTATGTCTTTTTGTGGAAACCATTCCGAGAAAAATAAATGCAATAGCTGTGCCAAAATTGATTGTGCAACAATATCAGCATGTTATGCCAAAAAACGGGTTGGTTAGGGTGGGGCAAAATATATGACAAAAGTGTAAAAAGTAACAAATATGAGAGCTAATGGCAACGAGACGGGGGAAGGATAATGAAAAAAACGGGGCGGCTTTTCAGGGCCGCCCCGTTCATTTCTTGAGGTTTTTGAATTATCCGAGGATTTTATCCACCTCTTCCTGGTCGAGTTCCGAGACCATGGGGATTCCGCTCAGGCGGGAGGCTTCGCGGGTGAGGGTTCCGATGTCGTTGCGTTCAATGTGTTTGACGGCGAACTTGCGGTTTCCGGCCATGAGCTGTCGGAGCCCCTGGGCCAGGCGCTCGTAATAGGTGTAGAGGGCGATGGCGGAGGTGGGGATTTTCTTGTAGTCCTTGCCGTAGTCGCGTTTAAGTTTTTCCGCGGTCACGAAGATGGCCTCGCGGGTCTTTCCAAACCGCTCGAGATAAACCGGCAGGTCTCCGGAGTCAATGGCCTTGCCGATGGTCTTTCCGACCATGGCTGCGGCAATGGGTCCGCGGGCCATGCCCACGGCCTTGACATAAGGGGCGCCCAGGGACACGGCCTTGAAGATCTGGTCTTCCAGGCAGATGCCGCCGGCGAACACGAGGTCCGGGATATAGGCGCCTTTTTTATCCAGCCGCTGGCAGTATTCATAAGTCAGAGACCACAACTCGATGCTGGGAATACCCCATTCATTCATCATTCTCCAGGGGCTCATGCCGGTGCCGCCGCCGGCGCCGTCCACCGTGAGGTAGTCAATCTTGGCCAGCGACGAGAACTTGACCGCGCGGGCCAGGTCCGCGGGCCGGTAGGCCCCGGTCTTCAAGGCGATCCGTTTGGCGCCGGCTTTCCGCAGTTCCTCAACCCGGCTCATAAAGCCTTCTTCCGTGACCATGCCCACGCGCGAATGGCGCTCAAACTCGGTGAAGGTCCCTTTCTTGAAGTCCTCGACCACCGCGGGGTCCAGCGGATCCGGCAGCACGATGTAGCCGCGTTTCCGCAACAGTTGCGCCTTTTCCAGGTTCTTGATCTTGACCTCGCCGCCGATGTCCTTGGCGCCCTGTCCCCATTTCAGCTCGACGGTTTGCGCGCCGAGTTTATCGAGGGCATATTCCTGGATGGCCAGGGTGGTGTCTTCGACATTGGCCTGGATGATGATGTCGCCGTAGCCGTCCTTGGCCCATTCCTGATACATTTTGACCCGGCGCTCGAGTTCCGGGGAATGGATCACTCTTCCGTTTTTAATTTTGGACTCGACATCCATTCCGCAGACATTCTCGCCGATGGTGAGGGGGGTGCCGGAAATGGCGGAGCCGATGGCCAGGCCTTCCCAGTTAAGGCGGGCCACATCGGTGGAGCCCAGGCCGGGGATGATGAATGGCAGCTTCAGCTTCATGGCGTTGCCGTTGGAGCCGAGCTTGGTCTCGAGGTCCACCGACGGGAAGATGGCCTTTTCTGAAGAGGCCTCGATCCCGACCGCGCCGACCGCGGTGCCCATGATGTTGAAATGGGACAGGTCCACCGGATAGTCCTTCTGGGAAGCCGCGGTGATGATGCCGAAGGGCTGCGGATAGAGCACCTCGTGGCCGCGGTACGCGCTTTTGCCGATCTCGCACATGCCGATGCAGCCGTCCACGCAGGTCACGCACATCCCCGAGAACGGGCACCAGTCGCTCCCGGTCCGGTTCTTGGATAGGGTCGCCGCGGTCGCATTATACCTTGTCAGTGTCATCGTAAACCTCCTTCTGATTTCTCCAGATTTTTATCGTTCCCAAATGGCTTCAATATGTTTTATGTCCCCTGGGTCCCACCGCCTCCGAGCATTTAACGCACACCGGGCAGGTTTCCACCACCGCCAGGTTCAGGCACCCGCCGCAGATGCCGTTGACCAGGCTGTTGGCGTTGCAGGCCTGCTCGCACACCGGGCAGACCCATTCGCACCCGCCGCAGTGCCGGCATTCCTTGGGCATCTCCCCGAACGCGGTCCCGACCTTGCGGCCGGTGCCTCTCCCGATGAACCCGATCCCGCCGGATTGCATCTGCTCCTCGCAGTAACGCACGCAGCGGCCGCACAGGATGCAGTTTTTTTCCTTGATCTTGAACCGGACCTGGTTCACGCCCATGGCCGCGGCCAGATCCTGAAGTTTCTTGGACTTGGGGCAGGCGGACAGGAGCAGCTCGACCACCATCTTGCGCGCCTTCCGAACCCGCGGGGAGTTGGTGACGATCTCGAGTCCCGGCTCCACCGGCATGGTGCAACTGGCCTCGAGCGAACTCTTCTTGCCCTTCACCTCGACCATGCACACCCGACATTCGCCGTAGTTGCTCAGTCCCGGGTAATGGCAGAGGGTGGGGATGACGATCCCCATAGTCCGGGCGGCATCCAGCACGGTGGCGCCCTCTTCCACCCGAGTCTTCACTCCGTCAATGCTCAGTTCAATCATTTCTTTCTCTCTTTCTCATCTTCTAGGGGCGCGGACACTCTTGTCCGCGAACTTCACACCACCACGATCGCGTCAAACTTGCAGGCGTCCTTGCACAAGCCGCACTTGATGCAGAGCGCCTGGCTGATTTTATGGACCTTTTTCTTGGCCCCGGTCGCGGCCCCTTCCGGGCAAACCTTGGCGCATTTGGTGCAGCCGTTGCAATTTTCTTTGTCCACCGAGAAGGTGATGAGGGACTTGCACACATGCGCCGGGCATTTCCGGTCCTTGATATGGGCGTCATATTCCTTGCGGAAATAGGCGATGGTGCTGAGCACGGGGTTGGCCGAGGTCCGGCCCAGGGCGCACAGCGAGGTTTCCCGGATCATGGTCCCGAGTTCCTCCATCAACTCGACATCCCCGGGCTTGCCCTTGCCCTCGGTGATGTCGGTCAGGATATCCAGCATCCGGTCCAGGCCCTCGCGGCAGGGCACGCATTTCCCGCACGACTCCTCGGTCAGGAACTTGATGAAATATTTCGCCACATCCACCATGCAGGTGTCCTGGTCCATCACGATCATGCCGCCCGAGCCCATCATCGAGCCGACCTTGGTCAACTCGTCAAAGTCCACGGGCAGGTCCAGCAGCTTCTCCGGAATGCAGCCGCCGGAGGGGCCGCCGGTCTGCACGGCCTTGAATTTCTTTTTGTTCGGGATGCCGCCGCCGATGTCATAGACGATCTCGCGGAGCGTGATCCCCATGGGCACCTCGACCAAGCCGGTGTTATTGATCTTGCCCACCAGCGAGAAGATTTTGGTGCCCTTGGAACCGTCGGTTCCGATCTTGGCAAAGGCTTTGGCGCCGTTATTGATGATGCGCGGGATATTGGCCCAGGTCTCGACATTATTGAGGTTTGTCGGCCGGCCGTTCAAGCCGTTCACCACGGTGTGGATATGCTTGGGCCGGGGCTCGCCCATTTTTCCCTCGAGGCTCGCCACCAGCGCAGTGGACTCGCCGCAGATGAAGGCGCCGCCCCCCGCGGGAGATGCGGATGTCAAAGTCAAAACCGGAGCCCAGGATGTTCTGCCCGAGCAGGCCGTATGCCCGGGCCTGGTCCAGGGCGATGGCCAGGTTCTTTACCGCGAGCGGGTATTCGTTGCGCACAT
>CAIUDS010000549.1 GCA_903897985.1 uncultured delta proteobacterium | reverse complement strand
GATATGTATTTTATGCTTAACACCGCCTTTAGTCCGATCTTTCCCCGGTTTAAGGATTTTATCAATTACTATACTATACCGGAGACTATTTATGTTTATGGGAGAAGAGTACCTAAAATTGGGGCTGCCAAAAATTGTGAAGCTTTATCTCGATTGGTGGGTAATATGAGCGTAAGGCGTTTGCGGTCTAGTATTGTGGAGATACCTTTTCTTGATCGTGAGATTGTTTTGGATATGCCGGTTGAGTATAGGAAGGAATATGATGCTTTGGTTAAGGGGAAAGTTACTGACCCACTGGAGCAGGATAAAGAGCTTGATCCCTTGACTCGGATCATTCGGGGGATTCAGTTTTTAAACAATCCTAAATTGGTGAAATCTCATTTGACTTCTTTGAAATATCCTGTGGTGTTGGACCTGGTAAAGAGTGCTTCCGGACAAGTGGTGATTTGGACCGTGTTCAGAGAGGCGGCAAAGGCCCTGGGACAGTATTTGACCGAGAATGGAGTGAGTTGCACCCTTTACATGGGAAACAGCTCGGAGGAGGAGATAAACAGCTCGGAGGAGGCTTTTTCGGCTGGTCAGGTCAAGGTTTGTGTTTGCACCATAGCTAAAGGCGCAGTGGGGGTTAATTTTTTAAAGTCTGCGGATACGGTGATCTATTTGGAGAAGCCTTTTTCTTATACTGAATGGGTTCAGAGCAGGGACCGGGTTATGAGGGTAAATAGAGTGATAAATGGTCCAGTTTTATTTGTAACAATAAGTATACACAAGGCAAAGACGGAAGAGCTCTTGGAAAGGGTGATAGATGAGAAAAGAACTTTGAATGAAATTGTGTTGGATGGGAAAGCGGAGATGGAAGAGAAGAGCTCTTGACAAGGGTTCTAACTTGTGCTATAATACTATTTACTAAATTAGGGGGTGCATGATGACTAAGGTGAATACGCGCAAGCGGGGCAAAGGGGTGGACAATGTGTCCGAGGATAGAGGAATCCAAGTGATCGAGCGCAACCGCATCTACCCCGGCGATGTCTTGGCCGTGCTCCAAACCTGGCCGGATGCTTTTGTGGATTGCGTGATTACTTCCCCGCCGTATTGGGGCTTGCGGGATTATGGCTCTTGCTCTTGCGGGTCGGGCAGATTTGATTTGGGGCAGGGAGATGGAACGGGCGGAAATTTAAATTATCGCAAGGCGCAGACATTTAAAGAGACATGCCCTAAGTGCAATGGAACCGGGCGCATCATTGGAACCGAAAATCAGCTCGGCCTCGAAAAAACCCCGGATGAATATATCGCCAAAATGACCGCCGTATTCCGCGAAGTGCGCCGGGTGCTGAAACCGAGTGGCAGTCTTTGGCTGAACATTGGAGATTCTTACGCGAGCGATTTCAAGGGAAGTGGTGGGCCAAGTGAAAAGCAACATTCAAACGCTGGCTCATTTTATAACGGGAGCCAGCGTTTGGATCACGGCCTCAAGCCCAAAGACCTTTGCGGCATCCCGTGGCGGCTGGCCTTTGCGCTCCAAGCCGATGGGTGGGTATTGAGGCAGGAAATTATATGGGCCAAAAAAAATCCGATGCCGGAGAGCGTGCGCGATAGGTGCACGAAAAGTCACGAACAAATTTTCTTGTTTGCAAAAGCAGAATGGAAGGGGCCGGAGAAAAGGCAGTTTGATTTTATTTCAGATCAGGATGCCCGGTGGCTTGCCCTTTTCCTTGACACCGAGGGAAACATTTGCGCGAAGCGGGCAAAAGCATCCGGTGGGAATGACCACTTCGGAACCCAAATTTGTTTTGCCAATACTTCAAGGGAATTACTGGAAACGGCGAAGCAGATTATTGGGCGAGGGGCGGTTTTACAACGCGGCGGGAAAAACGCCCCGATGTATTACTATCAACTTTCCAATATCCAGGCGGCGGATTTACTCTACCGACTTTACCCGCACTTAATTGTCAAGCAAAGACAAGCCGCGCTTGGAATTTACCTGCAATCCATCATTGCCGAAGGGAACCAGGAACGCCGGACAAAGGCAGGTCGGGCGCGGGGCCGGTTACGGGATGATGATTACACCACTGAATTGATCCGCATTTGGGCAACCATGAAATCCCTGAATCATTTTGGCAACCCCGATTTGTCTTGGTTGCCGATCCCACGATACGGCCATTGGGATAGCGCGAAGTATTACTACGATGCGGAGGCGATAAAAGAAAAGGCGATCACGGCTAATTTGTCCGGCACCCGCAACCGCCGCTCGGTCTGGACGGTGGCTACCCATGCGTTCCCGGAGGCGCATTTTGCAACTTTCCCGCCCGCACTGATCGAGCCGATGGTCAAGGCCGGATGCCCTGAAGGCGGCCTGGTGCTCGATCCGTTCGCCGGGGCTTGCACCACGCCGCTGGTTGCCTATCAGAATCGGAGAGATTTTATAGGCATTGAATTGAACCCTGAATATATTGCAATGGGAATGAGGCGGTTGGAAAATGAGCGAAAAATTGAGCGCGGATATTAAGAATTATCCCGGCGTTGCGATGAATGGATCGGTCAAGCGGACCGAGTGGTATTCTCAAGCCCTCGCCCTCGAAGCCGAACTGGACGCGGCGCGGGCGCGGATCACAAAAATAACATTGAACAGCACGAAACCAGATGTAGTATATGCGACTAAAATTGCGGTTGCCGCAAAGCAACTAGCTGAAGCAAATAAACGGCTGACGAACTTAATTCTTTCTAAGAAGGCTGAAAATGAATAGCGCAATTTGCAATATGGCGATCCGGGAATGGAGGCCACGCAAGGGAAAATATTGGACCACCTGTTGTGGGAAAAGACGCCTCGCTCGGAATGTTTATGTTCGGGAATGTTATGACGAATTTTATGTCTTCTGCCGCAAGGGCAGGGGATGCATGGAGGCAAAATGAAAAAGAAGGCGGCGAAAAGGGAAACGCTGGAGCGGAAGATCAGGCGGGTGGTCGAAAAATTTTTGATGGGTTATGTTGACCGGCGCATCCAAGCGGCGCTGACCCGGATCGCGGAACTGGAAAAAATGATTGCT
>CAIUDS010000548.1 GCA_903897985.1 uncultured delta proteobacterium | reverse complement strand
TCTGCTTGTTGAGTTGCTTCCCGATCTGCTCGATCACCCGGTCGTCTCCGCTGGTGACAATGGTCATGCGGCTGACCGTGGGGTCGGTGGTGGGAGCCACGGTGAGGCTCTCGATGTTGTAGCCGCGGGCGCTGAACAGGCCGCTGATCCGGCTCAAGGCCCCGAACCGGTTCTCGACCAGGAGCGTTATGGTGTGATTTTTCATTTTTATTTGCTCCGTTTAGATGCTGGTTTCTTTTTATTTTTGGGCGGTGGCGCCAAAATGGTGTCATACACGCCCTTGCCCGGCGGGATGATCGGGAGCACATTTTCCTCGCGGGCAACCTGGAAATCCATCATGCACGGCTCGTTATTCGAGAAGGCGTCTCTCAGCACCGGCTCCACCTCCGCGGGATCGGTGATAGTGTAACCCTTGGCGCCGTAAGCCTCGGCCAGCTTTTTGAAGTCGGGCTGGCAGGCGATGCAGGTGTGCGAATAACGGCGGTTGTAAAAGTGCTCCTGCCACTGCCGGACCATGCCCAGGTAGCGGTTATTGAGGATGGCCACCTTGACCGGGATTTTATATTGGACCGCGGTGGCCAGTTCCTGGATGTTCATCTGGATGCTGCCGTCGCCCGCGATGTCCACCACCAACTGGTCCGGGCATCCCAGCTTGGCCCCGATGGCCGCGGGGAACCCGTAGCCCATGGTGCCCAGTCCGCCCGAGGAGATCAGGGTGCGCGGCTTCTTGAATTTATAAAACTGCGCGGTCCACATCTGGTTCTGGCCCACCTCGGTGGTGATGATGGCATTGCCCTTGGTGAGTTCGTAGATTTTCTCGACCACGAACTGCGGCTTGATCACCTTCCGGCTCTTCTCGTACCGGAGCGGGTGCTCCATTTCCCATTCCGAGATTTCCGAAAGCCATTTTTCCCGGACCTTGTCCAAAGGCCGCGGCTGGCTTTCCAACTCCTTGAGCAGTTGCCCCAGGACCGTCTTGACATCGCCCACGATCGGGATGTCCACTGGAACATTCTTCGCGATCGAGCTCGGGTCAATGTCAATATGGATCACCTGCGCATGCGGCGCGAATTCGTCGAGCTTGCCCGTGACCCGGTCGTCGAAGCGGGCGCCGACGGCGAGGAGCAGGTCGCAGTCCTTGATCGCGCGGTTGGCGGCCCAAGTCCCGTGCATCCCGAGCATGCCCATGAAATATTGATGCTCGCCGGGGAACGCGCCCAGACCCATGAGCGTGAGCGTCACCGGCAGCTTCTGGCTCTCGGCCAGTTTCCGCAGTTCCTCCGAGCCGCCCGAAATGATCACGCCCCCACCCGCGTAAATCACCGGCCGGTTGGCCCGGTTGATTGCTTCCGCGGCGCGCTTGATCTGCTTCTTGTTGCCCTCCATGATCGGCTTGTAGCTGCGCAGGCCCAGGTGTTCGATCCGCTTGAAGCTGCCGCGCGAAACCGATATGTCCTTGGGCATATCAATCAATACCGGCCCGGGCCGGCCCGTCTTCGCGATGTAGAACGCCTCCTTCACCACCCGGTGGATGTCGCCGATGTCCTTGATCAGGTAATTGTATTTGGTGATCGAGCGCGTGATCCCGACCGCGTCGGCCTCCTGAAAGGCGTCGCCGCCGATCTGGAAGGTCGGGACCTGGCCGGTGATGGCCACGATGGGGACCGAGTCCATGTTGGCGGTGGCGATGCCGGTGACCAGGTTGGTCGCGCCCGGTCCGGAGGTTGCCAGACAAACGCCGACCTTGCCGGTGGCCCTTGCGTATCCGTCCGCGGCATGGGCCGCGGCCTGCTCGTGCCGGGTCAGGATGAAGGCGATGGGCGAGTCATAGAGCACATCAAAAATATGCAGGAGCACCCCGCCCGGATACCCGAACATCACATCCACGCCCTCTTCGATCAGGCTCTCGACTAATATTTCCGCGCCGAACTTATCCATCAATTCCCCCAAATTACGCGACAGGAATGTCGCGCCTCACTTTCGCGCCTCACTTTCGCGCCTCACTGTCGCGCCTCACCGCAGTGGAGCGGGACATTCTTGTCCCGTATGCTACTCAACAATCGCTCCCTTGCTCGCCGAACTCACCATTCTCGCATATCTCGACAGGTACCCGGTTTTCACCTTCGGCTCAAATACCGGCAACGCCTTGAGTCGCCGCTTGATCTCCGCCGCACTCACTCCGAGTTCGAGCCTGCGCTTCCGGATGTCAATCACAATCTTATCGCCGTCCTTCACCGCGGCGAGCGGACCGCCCGCGGCCGCTTCCGGAGAAATATGTCCGATGCACGGTCCGCGCGTCCCGCCGGAGAACCTTCCGTCCGTGATCAAGGCCACGCTCTCGCCGAGTCCCAGCCCCACAATCGCGGAAGTGGCCGCGAGCATCTCGCGCATGCCCGGCCCGCCGCGCGGGCCTTCGTAGCGGATCACCACCACCTCACCCGGCTTGATCTTTTTAGCCATGATCGCCTTCATCGCGTCCTCTTCCGCGCCGAAGCACCGCGCCCGGCCCTCGAAGTATTTCATCTTCTCGCTCACAGCCGCCTGCTTCACCACCGCCCCTTCCGGCGCGAGGTTCCCGAACAAAAGCGCGATCCCGCCCTCTTTAGCGTAAGCCTTATCGAGCGGCCGGATCACCTGATCGTCTATGTAATCCGGCGCGGTTTTCACCAATTGTTTGATGCTTTTTCCAGAGACCGTGGGGCTGTCCTTCAAGAACTCGCGCAGCCTGAACATCACCGCGGGAATCCCGCCGGCCCATTCCAAATCCTCCATCATATGGTCGCCCGCGGGCCGGATGCGCGTCAGGTTCGGCGTCTGCCGGCTCAAGCGGTCGAACAGTTCCAGCTTGATCCCGGCCTTGGCCTCGTTTGCAATCGCGGTCAAATGGAGCACGGTATTGCTGGAGCCGCCCAAAGCCATGTCCACCCGGATCGCGTTTTCAATCGAACGCGCATTGATGATCTTCCGGGCGGTAACATTCCTCCGAACCAGTTCCACGATCCGCTCGCCGCTCTCGAACGCGATCCGCCGCTTCTTGCTCATGCCCGCGAGCGCGGTCGCGCAACCAGGCAGGCTCAGGCCCATGGCCTCGGTCAGGCAGGCCATGGTGTTGGCCGTGAACAAGCCCTGGCAGGCCCCAGGGCCCGGGCAGGCTTCCATTTCCAAGGCCCGGACCTCGCACTCGCCGATCTTGCCCGCCTGGTAAAGCCCGACCGCCTCGAAGGTATCGTGCACCAGGTCCAGCCGCCGTCCCTGGTAGCGGCCCGAATGCATCGGCCCCGCGGTAACCACGATCGCCGGGATGTCCAGCCTCGCCGCGGCCATGATCATGCCCGGGGTGATCTTGTCGCAGTTGGTCAAAAGCACGATCCCGTCCAGCGCGTTCGCTTTCACAATGGTCTCGACCGAGTCCGTGATCAACTCGCGGCTGGCGAGCGAGTATTTCATGCCCTCGTGGCCCATGGCGATGCCGTCGCAGATGCCGGGAATGCCGATGAGGAACGGCACGCCGCCGCCGGCATGGACGCCGTTGTCAATTGCGCGTTCGAGTTCGCGCATGCCCATGTGGCCGGGGATCAGGTCGGTGAAACTGGTGAACACGCCGATAAAGGGCTTGTGCATCTGGGCGCGCGTGACGCCCGTGGCAAAAAGCAAAGCCCGGTTCGGCATCCGCTCCAAACCTTTTTTTACTTGATCACTCTTCATTGCTTTCTCCCGTTTTGTCATTCACCGCAAAGAACGCAAAGTTCGCAAAGAAATTCATCTGTAATTTGTGATCTGTAATCTGTAATCTCTATAAAAGCAAAACCCCGATCTCTTACAACCGGGGTCCGCACAAAATAAGTGTTCCCCCTACGCGGGGACAACTACATGTTTATGACTGCGAAGCGTTTCCTCGATCTTGTCCCGAATCTTCAGCTTCTCCACTTTCAGCTTCCGCTCTTCCCCCTCTTCCGCCGCGGTCAGATACTTCTTCGCCTTAAGCTCGTCCAGCCGCTTCTCCAGCGCCCGGTGCCGCGCCACCATGT